>CAXTTW010000087.1:0-8164 GCA_964247255.1 uncultured Acidobacteriaceae bacterium | reverse complement strand
AGGCGGCGGTGCCGCCGCCTTATGGCGGCACCCCGCGACAGGCCCTAGAAACAGCAGGACCGCCGCCGCGCGCAGGCAAACGGGGCGCAGCTTCATGCGTTCACCCCGCCTATGGAGACTTCGATCCCGGCTTCCCGCTCCACTTCTCGTTCGTTCCCCCGGCTCAGCGGCAGGCGCACCGTGAAGACGGTCCCGTGGCTCGGTTCCGACTCCACCTCGATGATCCCCGAGTGGAGCTGTACGATCCGGTAGCACATCGCAAGCCCGATGCCGTTGCCGCCTTTCTTGGTCGTAAAGTACAGGTCGAAGATGCGAGGCAGCACCTCCTGCGCGATCCCCTCGCCGGTATCGGTGACGGTGAGCACGGCCTGCCGCGCTTCCTCGTGCAAACGCACCCGCAGCGACCCCCCGGCAGGCATCGCCTGCGCCCCGTTCAGGACGATGTTCAAAATCGCCTGCCGCAGCATGTCAGCATCCACTTTAACTGGCACCGGTTTTGCCGGCAGCTCGGTATACAACTGCACGTCCTGGGCCGCGAACTCCGCCGAGGCAAGGCTCAAGACACTTTCAGCAACTTCGCGCAGGTCCGTCTCTTCGAGCTGCAGCTCCATCGGGCGCGAAAAGTCGACCAGCGTCTGCACTACCCGGTCCAGCCGGTGGATCTCGCTCTGAATCACATTCAGGTGCCGCAGCGCCGGAGCTTCCTCGCCGCTCAGTTTGCCCTTCATCAGCTCCAGGTGCACCACGATGGCGTTGATCGGATTCTTGACCTCGTGCCCAACCCCTCCGGTCAGCCGGCCAATTGCTGAAAGCCGCCGCGACAACTCGAGCTCGCTCTCGATCTCTCGCACGGACTCCAGATCGTGCAGGGTCAGCAGCGCGCCCAAACTTTCACGCTCGTTGCCCTGGTTGGGAATAATTTCCAATGCGATCTCCAGCCGTCGGCCGCTCTCGGTGGCCACTTCCACCTGTGGAATGGACGTTCGGCTCGCAAAAGCGTCTCGAACCATCCTACCCAGCTTCGTGGACCGTGTAAATATTTTACTCACATCCGCGCCCAGCATCTGGTTCCGGCTGCCGCCCAGGAAGCGCTCCACCGAGCTTGAAACCAGGATTGCCCGTTGGTCCCGCGTAAACAGCATCATGCCATCCTGCAGGTTTGACAGAATCTGGTCGAGGTTCTCCTTGAGCGCCGAAAAAACCTCCTCGGTGTTGCGCATGCGCTCGCCGATACGCTCAATCTTCGAGGAAACACGAAGGAGCGCGTCATCGTTCGGCGGGCGCGGCGGCCCGTCGGCCGCTTCCGCGTTTAGCACGTCGAGCCGGCGGCTGATCTGCTCAAGCGGCGCGAGCGCCAGAGAGGCGACCACTGCGGCCAGGAGCAGCGAAAGAAGCAGCGCCCCAACGGCGTAGCTGAACCCCTGAAGGAAGGAGGGACGAAACACCTCCAGGAGGAACGACGTCCGCATGCCGATGTGCACGGTCGCGAACGGCATGCCGTTGCGCCGCAGCGCCAAGGGCAGGTCGTACACGCGAGGCTTGCCGAAGACGATCGCAAACAGCTTGATCGGCGACCGGTAGCGCAGTTTGCCGAAGTCGGGCCGGAACGGGAACGGCTGGTCGGTCAGCATCGGTTGGCTGCTCACGAGGCCGTGTTCGAGGCTGTCCGTCACCGTGACATCGAAAACAGTGGGCGAGTAGCTGACGATCGAGTCCATCAGGGCGGTGAGCGAAGCGTCGTTGCGCAGCGCAGCCGCGACCTGCGCCCGGAACAGCGGCGCCGGGTCCGTCGGGTCGATGCTCCCGCGAATCACGCCCTGCTCGATGGCCTGGCGGGTGGCGAACAGAACCTGGTGCGCGATGATGTCGGTCGACGCATAGTTTTGATCGAGATATTGCCGGAGCGACCGCGCCAGGTACAGGCAGGAGGACGCGGAGACCAGCAGGAACACCAGCAAGGTCACCGCGGCCACGAGTTTTGTCTTGAGCCGCATCGGTACGAGAAGACTCTACGTGGTCCTGCGTACAAAAGGCTATAAGAAGATCACCGCGAAGGGCTTGAAGCGGCTTCCCAGCGCCGAGAGATGTAGCCTTGCTCTCGCCAGGAAGACCGCGTTCACGGCGGGGGACCGGCTCAGGAGGCGTGCTGTTCCTTTTCGGACCCAGCCGCCCGCCGCAGGCGAATCTGGCCGTACTCCTTCAGCTTGTTATGCAACGTCTTGAGGCTGATGCCGAGGATCTCCGCCGCGCGCGTCTTGTTGTTGTTGGTGCTGGCCAGCGTCTTGACGATCAAGAGGCGCTCGGCCTCGTCCACCGTCGTGCCTACCTCGACTTTGACCGTGTTGGCCATCGCGGCGTCGGCCGAGGTTTCTACCCCGCGCGTGCCGAAGCCCGGCGGCAGGTGCTGCACCCCGACCGGGTTGGTCCCGCACAGGATCACGGCGCGCTCGATGGTGTTGCGCAGCTCGCGTACGTTGCCCGGCCAGTCGTACTGCATCAGCCTCTGCAGCATGCCCGGATCGACCCCCGGTACCTTGCGGTCGTGCTTGCCGTTCATGTCCTGGATCATCGCTTCCACGATCGCCGGGATGTCCTCTTTGTGCTCCCGCAAGGGCGGCATATGGATGTTGAAGACGTTAAGCCGGTAGTACAGGTCCGCGCGCAGCTGCCCGGCATCGACCGCGGCATCGGGGTTCTTGTTGGTCGCCGCCAGCACCCGCACGTCGACCGGCGACTCGGTCTTCGAGCCCAAACGGCGAAGCTTTTTATCTTCGAGCACCCGGAGCAGCTTGGCCTGAGTCGCGATGGGCATTTCCCCGATCTCGTCCAGCAGCAGCGTGCCTTCCTCGGCCAGCTCGAAGCAGCCGGCCCGGCGCTCCAGGGCACCCGTAAAGGCCCCCTTCTCGTGCCCGAAGATCTCGCTCTCGATCAGCGTTTCCGGGATCGCCGCGCAGTTGACCGCGACAAACGGCTTGGGCTTGCGCGGGCTCAGCTCGTGCAGCGCGCGGGCCACGAGCTCCTTGCCCGTGCCGCTTTCGCCCGTCACCAGCACGGACACATTGGACGGGGCGACCTGCTCGATCATCGAGAAGATGTCGCGCATCTTGCGCGAGGATCCGACCAGCGGGCCCAGGATGCCGGTGTCGCGCAGCTTGCGCCGCGTCACCTCCAGCTGCCGTTCGGTTTCCCGCTTGTGCGTCGCGTTCGACAAGGTCGTGCGCAGGCGCGTCGGCTCCACCGGCTTTGAGATGAAGTCGTAGGCGCCGATCTTCATCGCTTCCACCGCGAGGTCGATCGAGCCCTGCGCGGTCAGCACCACCACCGTGCAGTCGTTCTTGCCGGCCGAAAGCTTTTGCAGCAGCTCCAGGCCGTTCATGCGCGGCATTTTCAGGTCCGTCACGATGATGCCCGGCTTCCAGCCGCCCACTTTCTCGAGCGCCTCCACCCCGTCGCCGGCCATCTCCGTATCGTAGCCCCAGGAGCTGACCAGCTCGGCCAGCCCATGGAGGGCATGGACCTCGTCTTCCACGATCATCACGCGTTCGGCTGCTGCCACTTTCGGACCACTTTTCCCGTTCGTTCCTTCGAGCTTGGAACGAACTCGTTTCGATATTTAATTTGCGGCTGCAACTTGTATGCACCCAATCCGGAACGGAGTCAAGGGTCTTCCTTACCATCCGGTCAGATTCAACCGCGAAGAAGCAGATACACTCGAACCCATGCTGCCACTCGAGATAGAACCGGAAGCGTTTGCCGCTCTCCAACAGGGTACACAATCTTCGCCGTTTGTTCTTCTGGACGTGCGGGAACCGTCCGAAGTTGCAACTGCCGCCATGCCCGGCGCGCTGCTCATGCCGATGGGCGACGTGCCTGCCCGCGCCCACGCCGAGATCGACCCGGACGCCCGCATCCTCGCCGTGTGTCACCACGGCGTGCGCTCCCTGCACGTGGCCAACTGGCTGCGCGGCCAGGGTTTCGAGCAGGCCCAGTCCCTCGCCGGCGGCATCGACGCGTACGCCGCGCGAGTCGACCCGAGCATCCCTCGCTACTGAGCGCAAGTTACCCCGCTTACCAAAGATTTCGCCAAGAATTATCAGGACGCCCGATGCCCACCGCCAGTGAGTACGCCCGCGCACATCGCGCCGAGTTCCTTGACGGCCTCAAGGAACTCCTTCGCATTCCCTCCGTTTCCACCCTGCCCGACCATGCGCCCGACGTCCGCCGCGCCGCCGGCTCACTCGCCGATCAGCTTCGCGCGCTTGGCATGGAGCACGTCGAGCTGGTCGAAATGGGCAACGGCCATCCGCTGGTGCTGGCCGACTGGCTCCACGCCCCCGGCGCGCCCACCGTGCTGTGCTACGGCCACTACGACGTGCAGCCGCCCGACCCGCTCGATGAATGGATTTCGCCGCCCTTCGAACCGTCGGAGCGCAACGGCAATCTTTACGCGCGCGGCGCGGTCGACGACAAGGGGCAGATATACATGCACCTCAAGGCCCTCGAATCGCTCTTCGCCGCGCATGGAGGCAAGCTGCCGCTCAATGTGCGCATCCTGCTCGAAGGCGAGGAGGAGGTGGGCGGCGAGTCCATCTCGGCCTTCCTCAAGCAGTCTCCGGAGCGCTTGCGGGCCGACTTCGCCCTGGTCTCCGACACCGACATGTTTGCCCCGGAGCTGCCCACCCTGTGCGTCGGGCTGCGCGGCATGATCTACACGGAAGTCGAGGTGCGGGGCGCGCGGTCCGACCTCCACTCCGGCATCTACGGCGGCGCGGCGCCCAACCCGTTCATCGCGCTGGCGCAAATCATCGCGGGCCTCAAGGACCGCGAAGGCCGCATCCTGATCCCCGGCATTTACGACGGGCTCCAGCCCCCGACGAAAGCCGAGCTCCTCGCCTGGGACCGCCTGCCCTTTGACGAGGCCACCTACCTCCAGCACGAAATCGGCGCGCCGGCGCTGGTCGGTGAGCCCGGCTACTCGGTTCACTATCGGACCTGGGCACGGCCTACCCTGGAGGTCCATGGCATGCCCGGCGGCTTTACCGGTGCGGGCGCGAAAACGGTTATTCCGGCACGGGCCGCGGCGAAGATCTCCATGCGTCTGGTCCCGCCCATGCAGCCGGAGGCGACCTTCGCAAAGTTCGAGCGGGCCGTGCACGCGCTTACCCCGCCCGGCGTCACCGTCGAGGTTCGCCTTATCCACTCAGGCGCAGGCGCGCTGGTCAGCACGGACAACCCTTGGATCCGCGCCGCCTCCGCCGCGCTCGAGGCAGTCTGGGGCAAGCCGCCCGTCTACGTGCGCGGCGGCGGCTCCATCCCGGTGGTCGGCGAGTTCGAGCGTGCGCTCGGAATTCCGACTGTACTGATGGGCTTCGGCCTGCCGGACGACGGTCTCCACGCCCCGAATGAGAAGTTCCACATCGCCAACTTCTACCGGGGTATTGAGACGATCATCGCTTTCTTCGAGCAACTCGGAGCCCGCGCCTGAGCCTGGGGGAGAAGGCACGCGCCCGCGCCTTTGTGCTCGCCGGCGGGCAAAGCTCCCGCATGGGCCGCGACAAGGCCCAGCTGCCCTTCGCGGGCGGGACGCTGCTCGACCATGCGCTGTCCAAGCTGACCGAAGCCGGCTTTGCCCCCTCCATTGCTGGGCTGCGCACCGCGACCCACCCGTACCTCCCGGACAACTATCCTGGGTCCGGCCCCCTCGGCGGCATCGAGGCGGCACTCCGCTCCCTTCAGTCCGAGCGGCCCCAGCCCGTGCTCTTCCTGCCCGTGGATCTTCCGATGCTCCCAGCGGAATTTCTCGGCTTTCTGTATCGGCGCGCGGAGACGACCGGCGCGCTTGCCACCATCCCTTTCGCGCAAGGCCGCCCCCAGCCGCTGTGCGCCGTCTATCCTTCCTCGTTCGCCCCCGGCATCCGCGCCGCGCTTGAAGGGGGAGACCGCAAGGTCATGCGCGTGCTCCGCGCCCTTTCCGGGCCGGCGCTCGACACCCCACAGGTGGAGGCGCTGGCGCCGCTTCACGGGTGGGAGCCGCACCGCTGGTTCACCAACCTGAACACTCCCACGGATTATGCCTGGCTCGAGAGCCACCCGCGGGGTACTTAGGTACCGCTAGAGTTAGTGATCTCTTGGCGGAAGCGCCGGCCGGGCGTAGATTGGCGGTATGTCGAACGCGCAGCTTTATCTCGCGATGGCGATACCCTCGGCTATCGCCTTTCTGGGAATCGTCACGAGCCTCATCACGTTTTTCATCACCAACTCCAGCCTGAATAAGAGGCTCGACAGGATGCAGGACTCCATCGACCTGATCCAGCGCGACCACAAGGAGTTCTACGCCAAGCAGGCCGTCCACGACTCCGAGATCGCGAACCTGAAAACGCAGAAGCAGTAACCTCGACGGGTACTCTAAACAGAGCCATGCCCGACGAAACCGCCCAGCCCGAAGCGCCCGAACAAGACCAAAAACCCGACCTCGACAACCTGCCCGAGGGCTTCGAGTACATCGAGAAGCTCGTCGAGGCACCCACCCCGTCCGACGAGGAGGTCCGCGAGGAAACACAGGAAAACGAAAAGCCGGACGTCCAGCCCTACATCGCTTTTGAGCACGTATCCAAGTCCTTCGGCGACTTCCACGTCCTACGCGACGTCAGCTTCTTCGTCAATCCGGGCGAGACCATGTGCATCCTGGGCCGGTCCGGCGTCGGCAAGTCCGTTTCGCTCCAGCAGCTCATGGGCTTTTACAAGCCGGACTCGGGCCGGATCCTCGTTGCCGGCGACGACATCACCACCTTCGACGAGGACCGGATGCAGGCGGTCCGCCGCAAGCTCACCATGGTCTTCCAGAACGGCGCGCTGTTTGACTCCATCTCCGTGCGCGAAAACGTCGCCTTTCCCCTGCGCGACAACGACGGGCTCGGCGAGGACCAGATCCAGCAGATCGTCTCCGGCCTGCTCGAGATGGTGGGGGTGCCCGGCCCGACCGGCGAAGAGCTGCCTTCCGCGCTTTCGACCGGCATGAAGCGCTCGGTCGCCATCGCCCGCGCGCTCGCCGCCCAGCCCGAGGCCATCCTCTATGACGAGCCCACCACCATGGTGGACCCGCTGATCGCCCGGCGCATGGGCGATCTGATCCAGAAGCTCAAACACCAGCTCAAGCTCACCTCCATCGTCGTGACCCACGACATGCGGTTCGCCCAGCGGCTTGCCGACCGCGTCCTGTTTCTGCACGAAGGCCAGGCCCGCTTCTTCGGCACACTCGACGAGCTCCGCGAGACCGGCGACGAGGTCCTGCGCGAGTTCCTGGACCAGGACGAGCTGGTGCTGCCGGGCGAGGCGAAGTAGTTCGGCGCGGGCTCCGTTGCAAGCGGCTTCGCGGGGATTTACGAGAGACAAGCAAGTTTCTCGCTTCGCTCAGGATGGCTCCTCGCGAAAGAAGAGCGACAGCGCCTTCGCCCGCGGTCCCGTTTCCGCGCCATTCCCGTTCCGGGAAAAGCTGCTTCGCTTCGTCCAAGGAAGACCGGCTGCGCCGCGCGCGGCTCGGGTACCCTGAAAGCTATGACAGAAACCACTGCCCCGGCGGCAAGCCAAACCTACATCCGGCCCGGTTTTGCCTGGGACCGGCAGGGCGCGTACCTGTTCGACATCGATGGCACGCTGCTGCGCTCGCGCGACCGCGTCCATTACGACTCGTTTTTCGCCGCGGTCGAGCACGTGCTGGGCGCGCCCTTGAAGCTCGATGGCGTGACCCTGCACGGCAACACCGATCCCGGCATCCTGCGCGATGCGTTTCGGCTTTCGGAGATGGAGGAAGCGGGCTGGCGGCCGCATGTCGGCGCGATCTTCGCGCACATGAGCGACGGCGTGACGGCGCGCCGGGCGGAGATGGACGTAGTGGTGATGCCGGGGGTGGAAGCCTGCCTGCGGCACCTGCGGGCGCAAGGGGCCGCGCTGGGCGTGGCCACCGGCAACATCGAGACGATCGGCTGGCTCAAGGTGGAGGCCGCCCGGTTGCGCCCCTGGTTCACCTTCGGCGGTTTCAGCGACAGCTACGAGGTGCGCTCCGCCATGATCGCGAACGCGCTGGGGCTGGCGCGGGCCGCCGCCGGGCCCCATGCGACCGTGTGCGTGGTTGGCGACACGATGTACGACGTGACCGCGGCGCGGG
>CAXTTW010000086.1:0-8167 GCA_964247255.1 uncultured Acidobacteriaceae bacterium | reverse complement strand
GTGTGCGCGCGGGCAGCCTGGGGACCGCAACGCCGGGCGCAACCGTGGAAGAAGCGGAGGTCGAGCTGTCACAGCCGGCAACCGCGCCCTTCGACCTGCCGGAGCGAGGCGCGCCGGGCGGGTTAGCCGCGCCATTCATCGTGGAGCAGTTCGAGGACGAGGAAACAGGTCGTGTGAGTCTGCGCGCATCCGCCGCTCGGCCGGAGCAGCCCAGGGTTCGCAGCTCGGAGCGTGCCGCATCGCCTTCCATGCCGGTTATCGTGCTGCCCGGCGAGGCGATCACTAAGTACGGCGGTGTTCCCGCCCCGGCTGCGAAGCCGGAAAGCAAGCCCGGCAGCGCCAACCGCCCGGTCAACTACACGCCACCAAGGCCGGCAACGCTGGTCGAGCTGAACGCGGCAGGGTGGGACGGCGGAGCGCTTCTGCCGGGAGAAACAATGTCGCGTCACCCTAAGAGTGGCACTCAAGCTGAGATGGCCGTACCGAGTGAGACGGAAATCGCCGCCGCGAGCGCCTTGGGCAGCGAACTTGCCGCCCCCGAAACCGTAGCCGAAGCCCTGCCCGGCACCGAACACGCGGAGGCGTTAGTTACTCATACCGAGCCGCTCGCGGAAGCCGCGCAAACCCAGCTGGCGGTCGACGAGAGCACGCCGTCGATGGAAGCGGAGTACGAGCCGGAAGAAGGTGCATCGGCTTCGCAGAGCGTCCCGCCGAACACGAGCGAGCTGCGCCTGTCACAGCTGTTCGGGATGGGCGACAAACCCGCTGCTCAGGCTGAAACAGGCTCGGCGCGTTCCGTGGTGGAAGCCGGCACGGAAACCGAAACCGAAAGGGAAGCGGAGCCGGAGCCGTCGTTCACGCACCAGGGCACACACGCTGTCGAAGCGGTCGAAGTGTCCGACACCCACGAGGCGGAAGCTGAACCGGTTCATGCTCTGAATCTCGAAAGCGCGGGCACCCCGGCCGCGGACGCCACCTTCACGGATCTGGTGGACCAACTGCACGGCTTCGCGCCGGGCTCGGGGCTCGTGGAAGAAGAAACGATCGACGAAGAGGAGTACGACTTCGACCCGCTTCACGCGCACGGCGAGGATGCCGACCTGGAGGACCTCGAGGAGGAGATCCTCGAAGGCGACGCCGGGGCGGAGCACATAGAAGAACCGGCTGAGCCGGAGATGGAGCGTGTGCCGCGCGCCGCCCTGAACGCCTTCAAGGAAGAGGAGCGCGAGGCATTCGCGCTTGAAGAGGTCGACGAAGGCGACGAGGACGACGCGCCCAAGACTCCTGCGAGCGATGCCGAGCCCAGGCGCAGAGAGCGCGGCGAGGAGGGCGGCCGCGTGGGACGGTCGAGCGGGCGGCGCAGGGGCATCGGAGGCGGACGCGGCCGTCAATCGGCGCAAACGCAGAACCTGCCCATCATCTCCGATCTGCTCAAGCAAGGGCAGGAGATCCTGGTGCAGATCGCGAAGGAGCCGATCGCCAAGAAGGGCGCGCGCATTACTTCGCACATCGCCCTGCCCGGGCGGTTTCTGGTCTTTATGCCGACGGTCAACCATGTCGGCGTGTCGCGCAAAATCGCGTCGGACGAGGAGCGGCAGCGGCTGAAGCGCGTCCTGATTCACGAGAAGGGCGAGAGCTCCGGGGGCTTCATCGTGCGCACTGCGGCCGATGGGGCGAGCGAGGAGGAGCTGCGGGCCGACTTGCGCTTCCTTATCAATCTGTGGACCGAGATCAAGCAGCGCGCCGACACCGCCAAGGCACCGGCCCTGATTTACCACGATCTGAACCTGGTGGAGCGCATCCTTCGCGATCAGGTTTCGAGTAATTTCTCGACCATCTGGGTGGATACGGAGCAGGAGTACGAGCGGATCGTGCGCTTCCTCAACCGGTTTCAGCCCGCATTGGTGCGCCGGGTCAAGCTGTACACCAAGGAAACGCCGCTGTTCGAGCACTTCGGCATTCAGGAAGAGATCTCGAAGGCGCTCAAGTCGAAGGTATGGCTCAAGTCGGGCGGGTCGATCGTGATCAACCAGACCGAGGCCCTGGTCGCGATCGACATCAACACCGGCAAATACGTGGGCAAGACCGCGCGTCTCGAGGACACGATCGTCAAGACCAACCTCGACGCCATCCCGGAGATCGTGCGGCAGATTCGCCTGCGCGACCTGGGCGGCATCATCGTCATCGACTTCATCGACATGGATGAGCGGCGCAACCGCAACCGCGTGCTCCAGGCGCTGGAGGAAGCGATGAAGGTTGATCGCGCGCCGTCGAAGGTGCTGCAGTTCAACGACTTCGGGCTGGTGGCGATCACGCGCAAGCGGGTCAAGCAGTCGCTGGAGCGGACACTGAGCGTGCAGTGCGAGATTTGCGCGGGCACGGGCATGGTGAAGAGCCCGATCACGGTGTGCAACGAGATTTTTATCGAGTTGCGCAAGATGCAGAAGCACCTGGACGGCAAGGAGGTGCTGTTGCGCGTACACCCCGAGGTCGTCAAACAGCTCAAAAGCGGCTCGGGCAAGTGGATCACCGAATACGAGGAGATTGCCGGCAAGACGGTCATTCTCAAGTCGGACCCGAGCCTGCACCCGGAGCAGTTCGACATCCAGTAGCGTTCTCCTCCGCAGGAGAGGGCCGGGGAACCGGCCCTTTTCTTTTGGACAGGGTTGCGAATGAATCGAAGCGAGGCGCATCGATTCTGCAACATACGGGTTGTAGGAAGAGTCAATAGATGCGGACGACCCTGGTTTCCGGAGAGTAGCGAAAGCGATGAACAGCATGTGGAAAGCGATTTTTGCCGGCCTTCTTCTTGGGGCCGGCGTGTTTACGGTAAATGCCCGGGCGCAGGCTGTGCCGGACGCCCCCGATGCGGCGCGGATGCTGGCCTACTCGTCTTCGTCGAGCGGCTGGAACCCCTTCGCGGGGGAGGACATCGACGGGCGGTCAGTGGGCTCCGCGCCGAATGGCGGAGTACGGACGCTGGCTCCGCAGTTTGGGGGAGGCGGCGGCAACGGGCGTTACCACCACAATGACGCGAACATCGGCTGGAGCCGGTTCGCGATCGAGGCCGGCGGCGGGTTTACCGCGCCGATCGGGAACGCCGCGAGCGGAGGATTTACGACTTTGCTGGGTGGGCCTGGAAACCCATACGGAACGATCACATGGGGCGGAAACTTCCTGGTCGGCGGCGGCTATAACTTCAGCAAGCGCTTCGGTCTTCTGGGCGAGTTCAGCTACAACGCGAACAAGATCCCAGGGCGGACGCTGTCGGCGGCTTACGCGCAGATCGATAACAACCCTCAGCAGCCCGGGCTGCTATCCCAAAACGGGGTCACCTCGATTGGCGGCAATGTCCATACTTATGGCGTCACGGCCGAGCCGATCTTCTATTACTACAATAGCTCGAAGGGTAAGTTCGGCGGCTACGTCATCGGGGGCGGCGGCTTTTATCATAAAAGCACCAATTTCACGGCACCGGTGCAGGCAATCGATCCGTACTTCGGTACTGTCTACACGGTGAATCAGACGTTCAGCAGTTACAGCGACAACGCGCTGGGCGGCAATCTGGGAACGGGTTTTTACTTCAAGCCGTTCGGCGAGTATTCCAGCGCAAAAATCTTTGCCGAGACCCGCTATCATTTCGTGAATACTCCGGCCGAGTCTGCCGCCGACCTTACGGCCGGCAACGTACACACGGGAACGGAGGAGTTGCTTCCAGTCAGCATCGGGATCCGTTTCTAGACGCCAACAGGGAACGGTTTGGGGGAGGACTCGTCCAGATTAGCGCGTCCTCCGCTCCAGCGCTCGAACCTCCCCTCCAGCAGGGAAAGCAGCCCGGTATACCAGAAGCCGATGACGAACAGCAGTAGAAAGGGCACGGTAAAGAAGTTTTCGTTCGCGACCGCGTACCAGATCGTTAGGGCGAAGTAGCAGCCGATCAGGAGCTCGAGCCAGGGGACGATGCCGAGGCGCTTACGGTATTTGGTCGCGGCGGCGGATTTTTCGCCGCGCTTCTCGACCCGGTACTTGGGTGTGCGCTTAAAGGAACTCTGGATGCCGAACAGCGCCTCGAGCACGGCGCGCGTGTTGGTCAGTGTAAGCCCAATACCGAGCGACATGAGGAACGGGAGATACACGATGCTCTTGTACCAGGTGCGGGGAAACAGCTCCTTTTGAGAAACGAGATAAAAGGACGAGATCGAGAAAGTCGACATCATCATGAGCGGGAAGTCGATCAGCAACATCTGCACCCAGCCCTGATAGAAGCGAATGACCATGGCCGGCATAAGCAATACCGACAGGACGATCATCAATGGGTAACTGATGTTCGCTGTCAGGTGGTAGATGGCTTCGATCTTGGTGTGCAGCGGGGCATTCGAGCGCCAGACAGCGGGCAGGATCTTCTTCGAGGTCTGGATCAGTCCCTTGGCCCAGCGGGCTTGCTGGGTTTTGAAAGCGGTCATTTCGATGGGCAGCTCGGCCGGGCACTCGACGTGCTGAAGATACTTAAATTTCCAACCGGCGAGCTGCGCGCGATAACTCAGATCGGTGTCTTCCGTAAGGGTATCGTGCTGCCAGCCGCCCGCGTCCGCGATAGCCTGCCTGCGCCACATACCGGCGGTTCCGTTGAAGTTGAAGAAGACGCCCGCGCGGGAGCGGCCGCCGTGTTCCAGGACAAAGTGCCCGTCCAGCTGGATGGCTTCGACCTGGGTCAGAAAGCTGTAATCACGGTTCAGGTGCGTCCAGCGTGTCTGCGCCATGCCGATCTCGGGTTCGGCGAAGTGGTGGATAACGTCCATGAGCCAAGTGGGCGGGGGAACGAAGTCGGCGTCGAAGATGGCGACGAACTCGCCGCGGGCAGTCTGAAGGCCATGGTCGAGCGCACCTGCCTTGTACCCGTGCCGGTTCGTGCGATGGATGTACTCGATGGGGTGCCCCGCGGCGCGGTAGCGGGTCACGATCGCGGCGGCGACGTCACGGGTTTCATCCGTGGAGTCGTCCAGCAGCTGGATGTCGAGCTTCTCGCGCGGGTAGTCGAGGCTGCAAACCGCCTCGATGAGCCGATCGATGACATACTGCTCGTTGAAGATGGGCAGTTGGATCGTGACGCGGGGCAGCTCGGGGAAGTGCCGCGCGGGCTCGCGGGTGGCGTTCTTCTTGTGCCGGTAGTAGAGCCAGACGAGCTGGTAGCGGTGCACGCCGTAGAAGGCGAGCACGATCATGACCAGGAAGTAGGGGACGAGCAGAAGGCCGTCGAACCAGTTCCACTCGTAAAGGTGCTGGAAGGTACGGTCGGCATAGTGCGAGCGGAGATAGTGGCTGAAGTTGCTGCTTGCCAGGAGCATGGCGACAAGGGCTGACAGGGGCGCGGCCTCCGTGGAAGTGGGTCAGGACGATTGTAGTGAAAAGCTACCGTCGCATTTTCATGCCTATGAGTAGACTAATGAAGAGGAGAATAGCATGACTACAACTCTGAAGCTCACAAGTGTAGGGACGTCGACCGGCATCGTGATCCCGAAGGAGATGCTGACGCGCATGAATGCAGATAAGGGCGATGTGCTGCACGCGACGGAAACGCCGGAGGGCTTTCTTCTAAGCCCTTACGATCCGGTAGTTCAAGAACAACTGAAAGTGTAAAGCAGGTCATGAAGGACCATCGCGAAGCCCTGCGGGCGCTCGCCAAGTAGGTGGAAAGCATAGCTTCCATCCAGTGGTTGGAAAGGCGCACGGTCCTGCTCGCGCATGATGTGCAGCTTGCCGAGCATGGCGGGCTGCGCGGATTCCGCGATGAGGGCTTGTTCGACTCGGCACTTATCCGGCCACAACAAATGTTTCAGTAACGCGAGGATGCCTCGCTTGCCGAGCTCGCCGCGGCCTATGCTTTTGGGCTTGCGCGCAACCATCCATTTCTCGATGGCAGTAAGCGCATTGCATACATTGCAATGGATGCTTTCTGCAGGCTGAACGGCTGGTTTTTGAAGGCGGGCGAAGTCGAGATCTTCGAGACGATGCTTGCCTTGGCCGCTGTGGAAACAGAGGAGGAAACGCTGGCAGAGTAGATTGGAGCGCGCCTCGTGCCTATGGCGGCGAAAGCCTAATAGGGAAAGAAGGTCCAGAGCTCGGCTAGGTCGAGCTGGAAGCCTGCGACGGGACCGTCCCCGTCGATCGTGCTGGAGATGACCGTAGTGACGGGCGCGGTGGGGGAAGTGTAAACGAGCACGTTGCGGTTGTCGGGGTCGATGAGCCAGCCGAGGGAGGTGCCGTTCTCGGCCCAGCGGATCATTTTGGCTTTTGTCTTGGCGAGGGTGTCGGTTTCTGAAACCAGCTCGACGATGAAGTCGGGGCAGACCCGGGGAAAGCCCGTATGGTCGCGACGGGTATAACGGTCGACCTTCTCCTGTGTGACGTAAGCTGCGTCCGGGCTCATCATGGAGCCGTCCGGAAGATAGAAACCGGTATCGACGCTATAGACATAACCGCGCCGGTGAGTGCGCCACCATTTCTGTAATTCGTAGTCGATAGCGGAATTGCCGCGCCCGCTCGATCCGCCTGTGGGGCTCATCATCGAGATTCTACCCTCGCGTGTCCGCTCGATGCGGGCGTCCGCATGCAGCGCGCAAAACTGCTCGAACTGCTCGTCAGTGAGCGGGGGCTCGACCGTGATGAGCTTGGCGGCGAACGGGTCCAGCGGCAGGACGGTCATCTGCATGGGCGGCCTCAGTTTAAAAACATCGTCCGGTACAGAGTGTCGCGTTGCGCGGGGCGAAAGCCGGCATCGCGGATCACGCGGCGAAGCTCTTCCTCGGTCGTGCAGTTGGAAGTGCCCGCGGCGCGCACCACATTCTCCTCGAGCATGACCGAGCCCACGTCGTTGCCGCCGAAGCGAAGGCCCATCTGCAAGACTTTGAGCCCCTGCGTAACCCAGGAAGACTGCACGTTCTCGATGTTGTCGAGGTAGAGCCGCGAGATGGCGAGCACCTTGAGATAGTCCACCGCTGTAGCTTCCTCCCAACCGCGGCCGCCGAGAGCGGTGTTGTTGGGCTGAAAGCTCCAGGGAATAAAGGCGGTGAAGCCGCCGGTCTCTTCCTGGAGGCGGCGGACCTCCTCGAGGTGATTGACACGCTGCTCCTCGGTCTCGCCGACGCCGAACATCATGGTCGCGGTGGTCCGCATGCCAAGCGCGTGCGCGGTGCGGTGCACGGCCAGCCAGTCCTCGGTCCGGCACTTGAGCCGGGCGATGCGCTTGCGAACGTCGTCGTCCAGGATCTCCGCGCCGCCGCCGGGGATCGAGTCGAGGCCCGCATCGCGCAGGCGCTTGATGGTGTCGTGGAGTGAGATCTCGGAGTACTCGGCGATGGCTAGGATTTCGGAGGCGGACAGGCAATGGAGCCAGATTCGCGGGAACCGCTGCTTGATCCCGGAGAACAGCCGCTCGAACCAATCGATCTTCAGGTCGGGGTGGATGCCGCCCTGCATCAGCACGCCGGTACCGCCCATCTCCAGGGTTTCGGCGATCTTCGCGTAGATCGTGTCGAAGTCCAGAATGTAGCCTTCGCTCGCGAGCTTGCCCTTGAGCGGCCGGTAGAAGGCGCAGAAGGTGCAGTACTCCGTGCAGAAGTTGGTGTAGTTGATGTTGCGGTCAATGATATAGCTGACCACGCCCTCGGGGTGCAGCCGGCGGCGCACGGCATCGGCGTCCATGCCCAGGCCGAGCAGGTCGTCGGAGCGGAAGTAATCGAGAGCTTGATCGCGGGTGATCGGCATGGCCTTAGTTTACCGCTGGGCCGGGGGTAAGCGAGACCAAATGCGCGTACACGATGAAACGCAGCGGCGCGGCCCCGATGTAATGAAAGGGGTAGCAGGTGACGAGCACCAGCTCCGGTGTGTCGGCGGTCGCGAGGACGCTGCTCTGCTCGGGGCGGACGATCTCCGTGCGGTCGACCAGGTAGCGGTAGCTGGCCGGGCCGCGGGACACGTCAATGGCCATGCCCCGGCCGATATGTGCAAGGGGGCGCAGGAAGGTGTCGCGATGGCCGGCGAGCCCGACCGTGCCCAGGCCGCCAGGCAGAGCGGTGCCGGGGATGTGGCCGACGCCGCGCAGCAGAGAAGCATGGTCATCGTCGCCGACTACGGGCACGGCCAGGCCCAGGGCCGGAATGCTGAGCCG
>CAXTTW010000085.1:7166-8213 GCA_964247255.1 uncultured Acidobacteriaceae bacterium | reverse complement strand
GTCGTAGGTGGCCTGCTGGAGCTGGAGATTGCTCTCCGCAGTCGCTACGCCCGCCGCCGTCTGCTGGAGCACTGCTTCGCTTTGCGCGACGTTGGTGTCGAGCTCCGGCACCGACAGCACGGCCAGCAGCTGCCCCTTGCGCACCCGGTCGCCCAGGTCCGCCCGCCGCGACTGCACATACCCGGCCGCCCGCGCGTAGATGTGCGCCGCCCGCAGGGGGGTCACGGTGCCGGGCAGGGTCAGGTCCTGCTCGGCGCTCGCGTGCCGCACCTGTTCCACCTCCACCGTGGGCAGCGCGGTCTGGGCGGCCTTGCTCTTCGCCATTACCTGCTTGTTGAGCCGGTGCTTGGGCAGCCAGCCCAGCAGCAGGAGGCCGACCACCGCCAGAAGCGCGACCGCGACGATCCAAAACCGCTTGCGTGCCGAGCTACTTGCCATCGAACGCCCCTCCTGTTTCATCCTCGAGCCGCTTGTCCCAGTCCACCGGGGTCGTCTTGCTGAAGATCGAGTAGATCACCGGCACGATGAACAGAGTGCCCACCGTCGCGAACAAAAGGCCCCCGATCACCGCGCGTCCGATAGGCGCGTTCTGCTCGCCGCCCGAGCCGAGCGAGAGCGCCATCGGCAGCATGCCGATCATCATCGCCAGCGCCGTCATGCACACCGGGCGCAGCCGCGTCGCCCCAGCGACCAGCGCCGCGGCCGAGGCCTCCGGGTGCTCCTTGCGCGAGTCGTTCGCGAAGGTCACTACCAGGATCGAGTTCGCCGTCGCCACCCCGATGGTCATCAGCGCGCCCATCAGCGAGGGCACGTTGAACGTGGTCTGCGTCACGAAGAGCATCCACACGATCCCGGCGAACGCCCCGGGCAGCGCCATGAGGATGATGAACGGGTCGGTCCAGGACTGGAAGTTCATCGCCATGAGCAGGTACACGAACACTACCGCCGCCGCGATGCCGACCTCCAGGTTCTGGAACGAGGTGTTCATCGTGATTACCTGACCGCTAAGCACCACGCGCACCCCGGCGGGCAGGTGCTGCGTGTGCT
>CAXTTW010000085.1:0-7130 GCA_964247255.1 uncultured Acidobacteriaceae bacterium | reverse complement strand
GCCCTCGGTGTTGGCGAACACGTCCATGACCGGCTGTGCGTTGTAGTGCGAAACCGTCACGGGGGCCACGCGCCGCGTCGTTTCGGAGACGTTCCGCAGCAGCTGGTCGTTGGCGGCGGCCGGCGAGGTCACCGGGGTCCGGTCGAGCGCCCCGAGCGCGGCGAGACGGTACTGCGGCACCTGCACGATGACCGGGTAGTTGACCCCGGTCTTGGGATCGAGCCAGAAATTGGGAGCCACCTGCCCCGAACCCGACAGCGAGAGGAGCAGGTTGCCGGAAACGTCGCGCGCCGTCAGCCCCATCTCCTGCGCGCGCAGCCGGTCCACCTTCACGTTCAGGGCCGGAGCGCCCACCTGCTGCTGCACGAACACATCCACCGCGCCCGGAACCTTCGCGATGGCGTCGCGCAGCTCGGATGCGATCTTCGCGGTGGCTTCGGCGTTCTTGCCCCGCACCTGCACGTCGATCGGCGCGGGCAGCCCGAAGTTCAGGGTCTGGTTGGTGATGTCGGCGGGCTCAAAGAAAAAGGTTTCCTGGGGAAACTTCGCCGCCAGGTCCTCGCGCAAAACTTCCATCCAGCGCTGAGTGGGCGAGTGCTTTTCGTTCAGAAGCACCAACACGTCCCCGTCGCCGTTCGCGGTAGTGTCGGAGGCCGAGTAGGCGAGGTTGACCCCGCCCGGCGGCAGTCCGATGTTGTTCACCACCATGTCGAGCTGCTCCGGCGGGATCACCCGGCGCACCTCGGCGTTGACCCGCTTGAAGATCTCGGTCGCGGTCTCGATGCGCGTGCCCGCGGGCGGACGCACATGGAACTGCATCTGCCCGGAGTCGACGTAGGGAAAGAAGTCGCGCCCGATGGTCGGGATCAGCAGGAGCGAGCCGAGCGAGACTACCGCGAAGATCGCGAGCGTGGCCGCGCGGTGCGCCAGAGCCCACTCCAGGCCGCCCTTGTACTTCTCCTGGAAGCGGTCGAACCCGTGCTCGAACCGCTGGTGGAACCGCCAGATCACGCTCTTGGCCACCGGCGAGTCCGCCTCGCCGCCCTGGTAGAGCGGCACCTCCTTCGGCAGCAGGAAGTGCATCATTGTCGGTACCAGCGTCCTGGAGAGTCCGTACGAGGCGATCATCGCCAGCACCACGTTGAGCGCCAGCGGCGTGAAGATGTACTTCGCCGAGCCGGAAAGCAGCGTCACCGGCACGAACACGATGCAGATCGACAGCGTCGAGATCAGCGCCGGGACCGCCACCTGCTCTGCCGAGTCGAGGATGGCCGTCGCCAAGGGCTTTTTCTCGCCGAGTCCGAGGTTGCGGTGTGTGTTTTCGATCTCCACCGTCGCGTCGTCGACCAGCATGCCGACTGCCAGCGCCAGCCCGCCGAGGGACATGACGTTGATCGTCATGCCCAGCGCTGAGCTCACCGCGACCGCGAACAAGGCCGCCAGAGGGATCGACACGCTCACGATCAGCGTGCTGCGCCACGAACCCAGGAAAACCAGGATCATCAGCGCCGTCAGGATCGCCGCCGTGACCGCCTCCTGCAACACGTCCCGAATGGACGCCCGCACGATCACCGACTGATCGAAGATCGGGGTCAGGGTCAGCGCGGCGGGCAGCCCGGCCTTGATCTCGGGAATGGCCGCCTTGACCTGGTTCACGATGGTCAGGGTCGAGGCCGCGCCGTTCTTCACCACCGTCAGCAGCGCCGAGGCCTGCCCGTTCTCGCTCACATAGCTGGTCTGCGGCTGGTAGCCGTTGTGGACGGAGGCTACGTCCCGCATCTGCACCACCGCGCCGTTCTGCGCGCGGATGGGCAGCGCGTTCAGCTCGTTTACCGTGCCGGCGCTGGTGTTGGTGCCGACGAGGTACTCGCGGTCGCCGATCTTTTGCGTGCCCGAAGGCGTCACCAGGTTCTGGTTATTGAGCGCGAGCGAGATATCCGAGGCCGTCAGATGATTCGCGGCCAGCTCGGTCGGCTGGAGATCGACCATAATGGACCGCTGCTCGCCCCCGTACGGCAGTGGGATGGAGGTGCCCTTGATCGTTGCGAGCTGTCCGCGGATGAAGTTTTGGCCCAGGTCGTAGAGTTCGGTCTGCGACAAACCCTTGCCGCCGAGGCTCACCTGCACGATGGGCACGGACGAGGCGTCGTACTTGAGCACGTAGGGCGGCAGGGTGCCGGGCGGCATCAGGTGGACCACCGATTGGGCGAGCGCCGTCACCTGCGAGATCGCGAGGTCCACCTGCACGCCCGGCTGGAAGTGGACTTTGATGACGCCGACGCCCGAGTACGACTGCGACTCGGTGTAGGAAACGTTGTTGACCGTGGTCGGGATCGCCCGCTCGCACACCCCCACCAAACGCTTCGACATGTCGTCCGCGTCCAGGCCGGAGTAGGTCCAGATCACGCTCACGATCGGAATGTTGATGTCCGGGAGGATGTCCACCGGCGTCGTCACGATCGCCGACACACCCAGGATCGCGATGAGCACCGCGACGATGGCGAAGGTGTACGGGCGTTGGAGGGCGAAGCGAACAATCCACATGCGGGGTCTTTCCGGGTATGCGCGGGTGACAGTTCCTGGGCGCGCGCATACGTTCTGGCAGACGCGGCGCGAGAAAGGCCGAGTATGCCATTTCCGGAGTTGGATGCTCCGGAGGCAGCCTGCTATAAGCAGACGGCCGAAACAAACCTACATCTTTAAGACTGACCGGACGATCTTTCCTTCGCCGAGGCCGCTGCTACACTCGGGCCAGCAGCCTCCGCGTATGCAGTGGACCGAGTCAATCCGCATCGCCGTGCAGTCGCTCTGGGCCAACAAGCTCAGGACGGTGCTCACGCTGCTTGGCATGGTCATCGGGGTCGCTTCCGTCATCACGGTGATCACGCTCGTGAACGGGGCCAACCATTATGTGGCGACCAAGATCTCCGGCCACGGCGCGGACGTGATCACAGTCGGCAAGCAGCCGGCCGTGGTTTTCGACTACGAGGAATATAAGAAGTACAAGCGCCGCAAGGACCTGACTTATGAGCAGTACACGGGGTTTCGCGACACCTGCCGCAAGTGCAGGCTTGTGGGCGCGCGGCTCGGCACGGTCGGCAAGGTGGTTTACGGCACTAAGTCGAGCAAAACGACCGCCGTGACTGGCAAAACGCCGACCATGGCCGACATGACCGGGCAGGTCATCGCCGAAGGGCGGGGGCTGAACGAGGTGGACGAACGGACCGGGTCGCACGTCGCCATCGTGGGGTACGACGTGGTCCAGAACCTGATGAATGGGGCTAACCCGCTCGGCAAGGAGATCCGGGTCGACGGCGATGTTTACACCATCGTGGGCGAGGGGCAGCGCGAGGGCACCACCCTAGGGGCGAGCCAGGACGACTACGTGGACGTGCCCCTAAACACCTATACCCACTCGCACGGCTTGCACCAGTCGCTGACTATTTTCGTCAAGGCGAACGGCGGCGCCGGGGCGTTGATCGAAGCGCAAGATGAGGCGCGATCTATCTTTAGACTCTTGCGGCGCGACCCGCCCGGGGCCGAGGACAGCTTCACGCTCGAAAGCAACGGCTCGCTGGTGGGGCTGTGGAAGAGCATTTCGTCCTCCTTCACCATGGTGCTCGTCGGCGTGGCGTCGATCTCGCTGGTGATTGGCGGCGTGGTGATCATGAACATCATGCTCGTTTCCGTAACGGAGCGCACGAGGGAGATCGGCATCCGCAAGGCGCTTGGCGCGCGCCGGGCCGACCTCTTGCTCCAGTTCCTGGTGGAGTCGGCGGCCATGTCGGCTCTGGGTGGGCTGATCGGCACCATTCTAGGAGCAGGACTCTCGTATGCGATCGCGGCCGGCGTCGGATGGCCGGCGCTCATCAGCTACTGGTCGATCGTCGCCGGCCTGGTAGTGGCCACCGGCGTCGGCGTATTCTTTGGGGTATACCCGGCCAGCAAGGCGGCGCGGCTGGACCCTATCGTCGCCCTCCGGTCGGAGCTTTAGCGTATGCAGTTCGGACAAGCGGGAGAAACGCTGCGCATGGCCTTCGAGTCGCTCCGGTCCAACCGGATGCGTTCGCTGCTGACGATCCTGGGCGTGGTTATCGGGGTCGCAACCGTGATCATTATTTCGTCCATCATCACCGGGCTCAACAACAAGGTGAGCACGTTCGCGGACCTGTACGGGTCCAACACCATCAACGCCTACTACATCCCCATCGCGGCACCGCCCACGCCGGACCTGCTGGCGCGGCGCTACCTAACGGTCGAAGAGGCGGACGCGATGCGCTCTCTGCCGCACGTCGTCGCGGTCGACCCCGGACTGCGCTACCAGGATCCCAATTATGGGGTTGGGCAGGAGTCGGTAAAGTACCGGGGGAAGTCCATCCAGAACACGCTGGTGCAAGGCAGCAGCTACCAGATGCCCGCGACGGTGGACCTGCCGCTCACGCGCGGCACCTACTTTACCCAGCAGCAGGACGAAGCGCGCGCCAGCGTGGTGATGCTCGCCTCCGACACTGCGAGTAAGCTGTTCGGCCAGGAAAACCCGGTCGGCAAGGAAGTGGAGATCCGCGGAGAGCTGTTTACCGTGCTGGGTGTCTTCGCGAAATCGCCCTCGCTGTTCGGCTCCGGCGCCAACCCCGAGGACAACAAGGTTGTGCTGCCGTACAACACTTTTCGCAAGATCCTGCCGGCGGTCAAGGATGTATGGATCACGGTGCGCTACGACGACCCGAAAAACCTGGCGCTGGTCGAGGAGGAGATGCGAACGCTCCTCCGGATCGCCCGCAAGGTTCCCGTGCAGAAGGACGACGACTTCGAAATTTTCACGCTCGAGATCCTAGTCCGGTTCTGGAAGCAGATCACCGGCGGCCTCGTCATCTTCATGATCGCGGTTTCGAGCGTGGGGCTGATGGTCGGCGGCGTCGGGGTGATGAACATCATGCTGGTCTCCGTCACCGAGCGCACGCGCGAGATCGGTGTCCGGAAAGCCATCGGCGCGACGCGGAGCGGCATTCTCCTGCAGTTCACGGCGGAGGCGGTAACGCTGTGCGCGCTGGGCGGGGCCATCGGCGTTTTGGTGGGCGGCGCGGTCACGCTCCTCATCCACGCACTGGTCACGGCGCTGCCGGCGACGATGTCGACCCTGTGGACGACGATTTCGTTTTCCAGTTCATGCCTCATCGGGCTGGTTTTCGGGATCTACCCGGCGTGGAAGGCAGCCACGCTGAATCCAATCGAGGCGCTGCGGTATGAGTGAGCTTCTGAATCACTGAATAGGAATGGAGCCATTGGTTGTTCTGAGAAGCATAGCGACGAAGAACCTGCTTTTGTCGAACCCGGCAAGCAGGTCCTTCGCTTCGCTCGGGACGGCCCTTGTTCAAAATCTCCTCAATTGGACGCGAACTCGCGGAGCAACCCGACCAGCCTGTCCGGAGCTTCCAGCGGCACGATATGGCCGGAGCCGGCGATGACCTCCAGATGCGCATCCGCGTAATGCGGCATAACTAAAGTCCGGGCCGTTTCGGGACCGAGAGAGGTGTCTTTTCCCCCGGCGATGACCAAGGTGGGCAAGGTCAACCTGCCGACGCGCCCGGTCCAGTCCTCCTTTGTGCCATGCTGCAGCCAAGCGCGCCAAGCCGCGGGATTGGCGCGCAAACGGTCCGCGACCGTGCGCTGGAAGATCTCGGGCGGGATCGGAAGGGCGCTGTTGTCACGCAGGTACTCCTCGGCCTCGACGCGCGTGGGCTCGGCCTGAGCCAGCATTTTCGCGCGGCTTGCATCGGTCATCGGCTCCGGGCACAGCGGCGACGGGGTAACCAGGACCAGCTTTTCGAGCCCCGGCGGCGTTTGCCCGGCGAGCACGGCCGCGATCTTACCCGTCATGGAGTGACCGGTCAGAATCCAACGGTCGAGCTTGAGCTTATCGAGGGTCGCGCGGAACTCATCCGCAAGCGCTTCGACGGTGAAGGCCTCGACCGAGGAAGCTTCGCCGAACCCGGGTGTGTCGATAGTGATGACACGGAACTGGTCCGCGAGCGCAAGCCCCACCTCGATCCACTCCCGCCGGCTGACGCCGAACATGTGGAGCAGCACCAGAGTGGGCTTATCGTCGCGGACGCCGGACAGGCGCATTTCAGTGAAGGGAAGCATCGAACCTCGTGGCCAAGCTGAATGGTTCGATGCGAAACAGGGGCGAGCGAGAGAGGGTTGGACGATTGCTGACCGTTGCGGTACTGGTTCCGGGAGTTCTGGCGGGGATAGGTGTCCTGTTCTGCGCCTTGGCACTGTGGGCGGCGCGAGACTTCATACGCTCCAGCCGCGGAGACGCGCCGGCCGGCATGCTGCCGGTTTCTATTTTGAAACCCATCAAAGGGTCGGACCCGGACCTGTCGGCCGCATTGCGCTCGCACTGCACGCAGAACTACTCGGCTGAGGTCGAACTGTTAGTCGGCGTTCAAAGCATTAATGATGCCGTAGCACCGTTGGTGGGTAGTTTAGCGGCAGAGTTCCCTTTCATGCGCATCGAAGTGTTCGAGACGCCTCTAACCCTCGGTACCAACGGCAAAATCAGCAATCTGGCGCAGCTGCTTCCGCATGCGCGGTTTGAGCTCATCCTGATCAGCGATGCGGACATCGCGGTCGGGCCGGATTACCTGCGGCGCGTGACGGCCCCATTCGCCGAACCGTCGGTGGGCCTCGTGACCGCGGGCTATCGGGGACGGACGCACCCGGCCGGGCGGCCCACCCTGGGCTCGCGCCTGGAAGCACTCTCGATCGCGACAGATCTGTTCGCCGGAGTCCTGTGCGCGCGCTTGACCGACGGCGGGATGCGGTTCGGCCTGGGCTCGACGCTGCTGGTGTCCCGGGCGGCGCTCGCGGCGGCCGGGGGGCTCGAGGCACTCGTCGATAGGCTTGCCGACGATCACGACCTGGGCCACAACGTATCGGCGGCCGGCTACAAGGTGGTGCTAAGCCCAGAGCCGGTTTCGACAGGGGTGCCGGCGTACCGGTTCGCTGAGTTCTGGACACACCAGCTGCGGTGGGCGCGGACGATCAAGGCTGCGCGGCCGGGCAGCTACCTGGGCCTGTTTTTCACCCACCCGGTGCCGTGGGCGGTGCTGTTCGCGGTCGCGACC
>CAXTTW010000084.1:0-8243 GCA_964247255.1 uncultured Acidobacteriaceae bacterium | reverse complement strand
GGCTTCGGCGATCCCGAGCCGGCCCCGCTCGACGCAGCCGCGTTCAACCCGTTTGCCGCGCCGACCCCGAAGCGCGCGCCGGCGAAGCGCATCCAGCGGCTGGGGGCCCCCACGCGCGAGGCAGCCCGCGAAGAGCGCGAGCAGGAAACCGCCGAAGCCTTCCGCAAACCCGGCGACCCCGCTACGCTCCCCGAGCTCATCCGCTTCATCAATGACCGGTCGGGCTACATCCGCGCGCTCGAGGAGGAGGGCACGCCCGAGGCGTTCTCCCGCATCGAAAACCTGAAGGAGCTGGCCAACGCCGCGCAGGACGCGCAGGAGCGCGGCGAAACGCTTTCGGACTTCCTGGACCACGCCGCGCTGGTTTCCGACACCGACAAGATCAACCCGGACGCCCGTGTCACCCTGATGACGCTCCACGCCGCCAAGGGGCTTGAGTTCCCGGTGGTGCTGCTCGCCGGCCTAGAGGAAAACCTGTTCCCGCACTCCCGCTCGCTCAACGACCCCACGCAGATGGAGGAGGAGCGGCGGCTGTGCTACGTGGGCATGACCCGCGCGATGGACGCTTTGGTGTTGACGCGCGCGCGCTACCGTCGGCGCTACGGCAACGACATGCCGGAAGCCTCGATCCCGTCGCGCTTCCTGGAGGAGGTGCCCGCGCACCTGATGGAGGACGTAAGCGGCGGCTCGGCGGCGGCTCGGCCGCAGGTCTCCGGCTACGGCAGCTACGGGTCGCGGTATGGCAGCAGCCGGTCCGGCGGGGGCGAAGGTACGGGTGAGCGCCACTACTCCTACGAGGACGAGGACCAGAGCTGGCGCCCGGCCGCCGCTGCGAAACCGGCGAATGGAGGGCGCGCCGGTGTTGCAGCCAAGCCCGGCGCGGCCTCGCTCGACAACATCGCGCAGTTTTTCGGCGCGCGCGGCAACGGGCCACGACCCAAGCTGGAGATTGAGATCCCGACCGGCGCAACCGGCTTCAAGACCGGCCAGCGCGTCCGCCACCCCAAATACGGCGAGGGCCAGGTCGTCCGGCGCGAGGGCGAGGGCGAGGAAGCCAAGCTGACCGTCACCTTCGCCCAGCACGGGGTCAAGAAGCTAGTGGAGAAGTTCGCGAAGCTGGAGCGGGCGTGACGGACGTAACTATCTTCGCCATGCCCCGCGAGCTACCATGCGGCCATGCCCGTTCCCGGATTTCAAAGCTTGATGCTGCCGCTTCTTCGTTTCGCTTCCGACGGTGAGGAGCACTCCTTAAAGCAAGCAGTCGAGGATGCGATTCGCGTCTTCAAGCTGACCGAGGAAGAGCAGCGGGAGATGATGCCCGGCAGTGTGCAGACCAGGATTTACAACAGACTACGTACAGCCTGAAACGGCTGGACCTCGACTACTTCGAGGAAGAATGAGGCCGTGAACCGCGCAGCCGAGCATTGCCGGCACCAAACGCGCCGGTACCCGCTCGTTGCAGACGGTTCGGCAGGCCACAGACAGTACCCGCGACTGAGAAGCGTTGGTTGCCCGACTCCGCCGATGCCGGACCGCCGCTGACTCGGTCAAGTTAGAACTCGGCGCGCAGCTCGAACTTCTCCGCCGCGGTTTCGACCACCGTTACCTGCCCGTGGCCGGGATTTTTCTCCTTGTGTACCTTAAGCAGCCCCAGCTCGGCCAGACGCTTGACGTCACGCACCACGGCACGTTTGTTGCGCCCGAGCGCCGCGGCCAGGGCAGTGATGGTGCGCGGCTCGCGCGCCGTCTCGCACAAGCGCACTCGTTCCTTAGTGAGGCACTCAAGCATGTCTCCGACCGTCTCGAAGGTAAGGCTGCGTTCGGGCTGCAACCGCTCCCCACGGTCCATACTGCGCGCGCGTTCCATCACGCGCGCATGCGTCTCCTCGAACGACTCTACCCGGATTTGCAGCTTCAACTTCTCCTCCTGATTGCATCGATTTCGCTCTGAAACCGCTGAAACACTTCGCGGTAGCTGCTGAAACCGACCTGCTCGACCGTACCCATCCAATGACGTTCGTGTGCACCATGAGCATTGTCGTACCCGAGCACGCGGCCGTTATCCACGAAGCAAAGCGCGTGATGGATGCATGCCAAGTTGTAGCGAACTACCAGCCCATTCGGGTCCTCCTAGGTCTCCTCGCGGCGAATGCCGTAAGTGCCTGAAGCGCAGCGGACTCGCCCCTCGGCATCGACTACCTTCTGCGGCTTGGCGGCTTTAGCCACGCAACACGAAGTTATCACAGAAGCGACGTCTCGTGTCTCTCCTGCAAACAGCGCGGGGCTTATCTTCAGCGCACCTCTTCCTCATCGGCTCCTTCTGTTTCATGGCGCAGCTTACCCCCGATAATGAGCTGCTCCACCGCCGCGACCGGAGCGATGTAGCCCCGTGCCCCGACCGCTGTGCAATTGAGCGCCGCGGCGGCGCAGGCGAAGCGGAGCCGGTCTTCGAGTGGATGACCGGCGAGCAGAGCGTGGATATACCCGGCGTGGAACAGATCCCCTGCGCCGGTCGTGTCGACCACTTCCACCCGGAAGGCGGGCGCGGCGTGGCATTCTGAGCCATCCCATGCCAAGACGCCGCGCTCGCCGAGGGTTGCAGCGCTGAGGGTGCTGCCGTACCGCGCGTGCATCTTCTGCAGTGCGAGCAGCAGGTCCGGCTCGCCAGTCAGCCGCGGCGCGAAGTCGCGGCTCACAATTAGGTGATCGACAAGCGGCAGCAGCGCTTCGACCCCGGGGTACAGCTCGTCCAGGTCCGCGATGACCGGAATGCCGGCGGCGCGCGCCCAACCGGCCGCCAGGATGGCTGCTGCCGTGTCGTAGCCGTCCAGGTGCAGCGCGCGCGCGGGCACGACCCACTCGCTGGCGACCTCCTCGGGCTGGAGCGTCAGACGCGGGTCGCGTTGGTTGAGCACGGTGCGCTCGCCCGAGGGGTCTACAAGGATGAACGAATGCGGGCTCCGCGCACCGGGGGCGACCACGATTTGCGCTTCCGCGCCGAGCCGAGCGAACTCGTCGTAGTGCAGGCGCGCCGCGTCGTCGTCGCCCAGCTTGCCGATATAGCGGGTCCGCAGCCCCCAAAAGGCGCAAGCGGCGACCACAGTAGCCACCTGACCGCCGGGCAGCACGGAGGAAACGGAAAAGCTGACCTTGGAGCCCCGCTCCGGGTACTCCGGCAGGGCGAGCACGGTGTCGGTCGCGTTGAGGCCGAGGCCGACGAGGTCGACCGGGTTGGAAAGCGGCATGCGCTCCAGCGTATCAGCGCGAGGGGGAGCGCAGACGGCAGCGGGGCCCCGCGAGCTCAGCATCTGTAGTAAAACCGTGAGTGAGACCTTCCAGATCGGACACACGGCACCCATGGCAAACACAACCAAGATCGAGTCCACCGAGGAGCGCAAAGCGCTCAAGCGCGCAGCCCGCAAGAAGGCCGCCCCTAAGGCCAAGCGCACCGCCCCACGCGGCTCCGCGAAGAAGAAGCCCAAGAAGCTGACCCGCAACGCCGGCAAGCGCTAACTGAATCGCACCGCCCTGTGCCGGGAGCTCAAAACCGGGCGGCAGGGCGGTTCTGTTTTGCCCGGTAGTCCCGTTTCCTGAAGCCCCGGAGCCCACGCCGCTGCCGAACCAACTTTTCGCCCGCAAGTCCATCGACAAGCTGATTGCACAGTCCGAGCTCCCGGAGCATGCGCTCCGCAAGACGCTGGGCCCCGTGTCGCTGACGCTGCTGGGCATCGGCGCGGTGATCGGCTCGGGCATCTTCACGGTGATCGGCACGGCGATCTCGGGGGAAAAGGTCGAGGCGACCTCAGTACTCAACACGCCGGTCGCGGATTACCTGGTGCATCACACGGCGCTGGTCGGCCGCCCCGGCGCTGGGCCCGCGCTGGCCCTGTCGCTTGTCCTGGTGGCGTTGGTGTGCGCGTTTACCGGCCTCTGCTATGCCGAGCTCGCTTCCATGATCCCCATCGCGGGCTCGGCCTACACCTACACCTACGCGACAATGGGGGAGCTGGTCGCCTGGATCATCGGCTGGGATTTGATCCTCGAGTACGCCTTCTCGAACATGGCCGTCTCCGTCGGCTTCGCGGCGCATCTGGTAGACCTGCTCGATTGGCTGGGAATTCATCCCGGGCTGCGCTGGATCTCGCCCGCCTACCTGCCAAGCGGGCTTTCCGACCTGTCGGGCCATGCGCTGTACGGGCCGGGGTGGCACTTCGGCTTCAACGTGCCTGCGTTTCTGATCGTCATGCTGCTCACGGTCCTGCTGGTGCGGGGCATCAAGGAGTCGGCCCGCACCAACAATGTCATGGTGCTGCTCAAGATCGGCGCGATTCTGGTTTTCGTGCTCGCGGGCGCGAGCTTCATCCACCCGGCCAACTGGCGCCCGTTCGCGCCCAACGGCTGGTCGGGCGTGCTCACCGGCGGATCCATCATCTTCTTCACCTACATCGGGTTCGACTCGGTTTCGACCGCCGCCGAGGAGTGCAAAAACCCGCAGCGCGACATCCCGGTCGGCATCATCGCGACCCTGGTCGTCTGCACGCTGCTGTACATGGGCGTCGCGGTGGTCCTGTCCGGGTTGATTCGCTGGGACCAGCTCACCGACGATGCGGCGCCGGTGGTCAACACGCTCAAGAAGCTGTCGCTCGCGACCGGCTCGCCGCTGCTGCACTGGGTGCGCCTGGCCGTGCTCATCGGGGCGATCCTGGGTATGGTTTCGTCGATCCTGGTCTTTCAAATCGGCCAGGCGCGGGTGTGGTTCGCTATGTCGCGCGACCGGCTGCTGCCGCCCGCGTTTTCGCGCATCCACCCGCGGTTCCGCACGCCCGTGGTCAGCACCTGGGTCGCGGGGCTGGCGGTCGGGCTGCCCGCCGGGCTGCTCGATATCGGCACCTTCGCCGACCTTTCCAACATCGGGACGCTGTTCGCCTTCGTGCTGGTTTCCGCGGGGGTGTTGGTGCTGCGGGCCAAGGATCCGGACCGCCGGCGATCCTTCCGCTGCCCGGGCGGGCCGGTGTTTCCGGTGCTGTCGATTGTATTTTGCACCTTGCTCATGGCGGGGCTGCCGATCGTGACCTGGCTCCGGTTTTTTCTGTGGCTCGCGCTGGGCTTGGGCGTGTATTTCGCGTACGGGCACAAGCGCAGCGAGTTCGCGCGGTAATTCCCACGCATCGAACCAACTGACTCTCCAGAAAAGGACACATACATGATCCAGGCACACGGCTTTGCCGCTCAGAACGCAACCGATCCGCTCGGCCCCTACTCCTTCGAGCGTCGCGACCCCGGCCCCGAGGACGTCGTCGTCGAGATCGAGTTCTGCGGCGTTTGCCACTCCGACATCCACCAGGCCCGCAACGAGTGGGGCGGCTCCATGTACCCCATGGTCCCCGGCCACGAAATCGTCGGCAAGGTTTCCGCGGTCGGCTCCGCGGTCAAGCGCTTCAAGGTTGGCGACGCGGCCGCGATCGGCGTCATCGTGGACACCTGCCTTCAGTGCGAGAACTGCAAGGCCGGCGAGGAGCAGTACTGCGAAAAGGGCAACGTCGAGACCTATAACAGCAAGGAGTATTCGGGCGAAACGACCTACGGCGGCTACTCGAACGTGATCGTCACGCGCGAGCACTTCGTGCACCCGCTCTCGCCCAAGCTGGACCCGGCCGGGGTGGCGCCGCTGCTCTGCGCGGGCATCACAACGTGGTCGCCGCTGAAGTATTGGGGCGTTGGGCCGGGCAAGAAGGTCGGGATTGTCGGCCTGGGCGGATTAGGGCATCTCGGCCTCAAGTTCGCGCACTCGCTCGGCGCGCATACGACCCTCTTCACCACCTCGCCGAACAAGGCGCAGGACGCGAAGCGGCTCGGAGCGGATGCGATCGTAAACTCAAAAGAGAAAGAAGAGATGAAGGCCGGGAATAGCAGCTTCGACTTCATCCTGGACACGGTCTCAGCCCCGCATGACCTAAACGATTACTTGAAGCTGCTCAAGCGCAATGGGACGATGTGCCAGGTCGGCATCCCGCCCGAGCCCTCGCCCATCCGCGCGCAAAACCTGCTGACGAACCGGCGTTCGCTGGCAGGATCGGCGATCGGCGGCATGAAGGAGACGCAGGAGATGCTGGACTACTGCGCCGAACATAACATCGTTTCGGATGTCGAAGTCATCCCGATGAACAAGATCAACGAGGCCTACGACCGGGTGGTGAAGCAGGACGTGAAGTACCGGTTCGTGATCGACATGAAGACGCTGGATAAATAGTTTCGCCGTGACGGCGGCCGGTGAGCTCTGGAGGTACCGGCCGCTCCGCCTAAGTCGGAATATAAATATGCGCCAAACCCGGATGGAAGTCCCTTATATTGAATGTAACGAGCAGCCTGTCCATGTTGACTGCCGTTGCATAGATAAGGGCATCCGGTGTTTTCAGGCGGTGCTGTCGGCGGAAGTAAATAGCCAGATCCGCAATTTCGGGGGTCGAGTAAACCACTTCGCAGCGGCGGATGAGCTCCCGGGTGCTGGAAACATCTTCGGGCTGAACCTTGGTCAGCAGCTCGATGCGAGTGATATAGCTGATGACGATTCCTCGCGGCCCAAATGACTTCAGCGCTTCGCGTGCAAGCGGATTGGTGCCGGACAAAGCGTAGATGAGCACATTCGTGTCAAAGACGCCTGCTTCTCCTACCACTCATCCCTCAGCTGCCTTTCGTATTCAAGGCCGTCCACGGCATGCCCGGTACGCGCCCAGGCCCCGATCAGATCGTCGAAGTCCGGCGGGTTTCGCTGGGCGCGCATCACGATTAACCGAGACAGCTGCTGCTCGTCGGTTCCCACCGTTGTGCCAGCCAGCAAGCGTTCCAATGCTTCGACCACGATCTGACTAGGGTACCGGTCTTCCTGCGCGGCTTTCTCATGCAGCCGCGCTTCCAGCTCGGGAGGAAGAATCAGCTCCATTGGGCGAGTTTAAGCTCGTGTACGAAGCGAACGCAAGGCGCGGCGCGGTGGCCGACTCCGGCTTTGATACTCGGAGCGTAACACCTCAGTGCGCCATCGTCTCTATCCAGTGCTCGCCGCGAGCCGCGAGCTTGTCCCGCAGCTGCTCCTTCCACCAATCCGCCAAGCCTTCCGCTTCGATGAAGCGCTTCGCGGACTCGGTATTGAAGTCAAGATACATGCATCGATTGATAGCCGGGATGGAAGCATCCGGATTAAGCCGTTCCCGCAGCAGCCAGTCGTCGCCTGCACGTACTGTTCCGGGTCGGAGTACGCGCAGGTAGAAGCCCGTCCGGTTCGCTAGGACGGTTTGCTTCACCCAATCGGGGCGGCCCAGATGCCGGGCCAGGTTCGCGCACGGGGTACGCGGGCCGGAAACCTGTAGTAACGCCGTACCTACACTGACGACATCTCCCGCACAGACTTCCTCTTCCAGGAGGCCGTCCAGCGTGAGATTTTCGCCTACACTACCGGGCTGCAAATCTAAATCGAGCTTGTCTTTCCAAAACCGGTAGTGATCCAGTAAGTGCACGCACACCGCAGCACCGGGGCCGCCGTGATAAGGCTGCGTAACGCGATCTCCTCGCAGCCCTTCAGGAATTACCTCGACCGGACTTGAAACCGTGGTGCGGCGGATGGAAGAACGCCACTCGCCGCGCTCGTCTTCGAGCGTGGAGGGCTGCCCGACGAATACGGCCGCGACCGAGGGGTGCATAGAACGGCATCTACAACGCCAAGCCCTTCAAATACTCCCGGAACTTCGCCCCCAATGTTTCGTGCTTCAGCGCGAACTCCACCGTGGCTTCGAGCATGCCCAGCTTATCCCCCGCGTCGTAACGCTTGCCCTCGAACGAGAACCCGTATACCTTTTCCTCGCCGAGCAGCGCTTTGATCGCGTCGGTAAGCTGGAGTTCCCCGCCCGCGCCGGGCTGGAGATTTTCAATCTTGGCAAAAATCGCCGGCGTCAGGATGTACCGGCCGATGATCGCGTTCTTCGACGGCGCGTCGGCGAGCTTCGGCTTCTCCACCATGCCGCTCACGTCGAACAGCCTCGGCTTTCCCTCGACCGGCTTGCCGTCGAGCACCCCGTAAGCCGAGATTGCCTCGCCCTCGACCACCTCGGTCGCGATGATGGAGCTCTCGACCTCGTCATACGCCTCGACCATTTGCTGGATGCAGGGCGTCGAGCCGGCGATCACGTCGTCCGGCAGCAGCACCGCGAACGGCTCGTTGCCGACGAGCGCCTTGGCCTGCAGCACCGCGT
>CAXTTW010000083.1:0-8347 GCA_964247255.1 uncultured Acidobacteriaceae bacterium | reverse complement strand
GGGCTACGCCGAGGGCCTCGCGCAGTGGAACGGGGCGCTGGCCGAAGCCTGGAGCGGGCGCGACGCCTACCTGCGACACAACGAGGCCGAGCTGGTCAAGCTGGCCATCGCCGCCGCCGCGCAGATCGTCGGGCGCGCCGCGGAGGCCGACCCGGCAACCGTGCTCTGGCAGGTACGCAAGGCGGTCAAGGCTTCGGCGGCCGGCCGTAAGCTCACGCTCAAGGTCCACCCTTCGGAAGAGGAGTGGGTGCGCGCCAACCTCGGCGCGATCGAGGGGACGGATGGGACGGTTGTCACGGCATCGGACTCGGTGGAGCCCGGCGGCTGCATCGTGGAAAGCGACGTCGGCTGCGTAGATGCGCGGCTCGGCACGCAGATGGCGGCGATGGAAAAAGCACTGCTGCGGAGGGCCCATGCGAGCCGCCGATAAGTTCAATGCCGCGTTCGATGCCGCGCGTTACCTGCCCGCGCTCCAGGCCGCGCCGCTGCTCGAGGTCCGGGGCCGGGTCAAGGCGCTGGTGGGGCTGATCATTCGCGCGACCGTGCCGGACGCGTGGATCGGGGAGCTGTGCCTGATCCGCAACCCGCGCGCGGCGACCTCGGTCAAGGCCGAGGTAGTCGGCTTCGAGGGCGGCGACGTGCTGCTGATGCCGCTCGGCCCGCTGGTGGACATCGGTCCGCAGAGCGAGGTGGTCGCCACCGGCGGCTGCCTGAGCGTGCGGGTGGGCGATGGGCTGCTGGGCCGGGTGCTGAACGGCCTGGGGGAGCCGATGGACGCCGACGTGAAGGGGCCGCTGCCGGTCGAGGAGGAGTACGCGGTATACCAGGAAGCGCCCGACCCCATGCACCGCAACCGGGTCAACCAGCCCATCTCGATCGGCGTGCGCGCTATCGACGCGCTGCTGGCCTGCGGCGAAGGGCAGCGTATCGGCTTGTTCGCGGCCGCGGGCGTGGGCAAGAGCACCCTGCTCGGCATGATCGCGCGCAATACCGAGGCGGAGGTCAACGTGATCACACTGGTGGGCGAGCGCGGCCGCGAAGTGCGTGACTTCCTGGAGCAGGATCTGGGCCCGGAAGGGCTGCGGCGGTCGGTGATCGTCTGCGCTACCTCCAACGAGCCCTCGCTGGTGCGCCTCAAGGCGGCTTACGTGGGCACCGCGATCGCCGAATACTTCCGCAATCGCGGCAAGAAGGTGATGCTGATGATGGACTCGGTCACGCGGTTCGCCCGGGCGCAGCGCGAGGTAGGCTTGGCCTGCGGGGAGCCGCCGGCGCGCGCGGGCTACACTCCGTCCGTGTTCGCGGAACTGCCTAAACTGCTGGAACGCGCGGGCAACTCCGACAAGGGATCCATCACCGCGTTCTACACCGTGCTGGTCGCGGGCGACGACATGAACGAGCCGGTCGCCGACGAGGTCCGGTCCATCCTCGACGGGCACATCGTGATGTCGCGCGAGCTGGCCGCCGCCGGGCACTTCCCGGCCATCTCCGTGCTCGAAAGCGTCAGCCGCGTCATGAGCGCGGTCGCGACCAAGGAGCATCGCGCGGCGGCCTCGGCCATGCGCGGCGTGCTGGCCACCTACAATCGGCAAAAAGACCTCATCTCGCTCGGCGCGTACCAGGCCGGGTCGGACCCGCGCACCGACGAGGCGATCGAGCGGATCGACGGCATCCAGAGCTTCCTGCGGCAGGCCACCGACGAAGGCCAGCCGCGCGAGCAGTCCATCGCGGCCCTGTGCGGGATGTTCGGAGGCTAAGGGATGGCGGGCTTCCAATTTCGTCTGCAAATCCTGCTCGACCGCAAGCGGGAGCGCCGGGAGCATGCCGAGGAGGCGCTCCGGGAGCGCGAGGCCGACCTCGCGCGAGAGCGTCGGACGATGAGTGAGCTTCGCGAGGAGCTTGCGCGGGCCGAGGCGCTGTACTGCGCGAAGCGGGTGGAGCGCGCCTCCGGCAAGGCCGACTCCGGCCCTCGGCTCGCCTGCCGCACGGGCCGCCTGATGGGCCTCCAGGTGGACATGCAGGCCGGGCATGCGGGCGTGCTGTCGCAGGAGCTCTTCGTCGAGGAGGCGGAGGTGGCCGTAGAGGCCGCGCGGGCGGAACTCGACGGGGTGCGCCGTGCAGTGGAGCAGCTGGAAAAGCATCGGGAGCGCGCGGAAAAGGCTTACCTGGCCGAGCTGGCGTACCGGGAAGAGCTGGAAATGGACGAGATCGGCAACGGAATGTACCTGAGCAGGCGGAGGCAGCCGTGAGAATCGGAAGCGAAAGCGCAAGCCGGCCCGCGACGGAGCGGCACCGGGCGGAGAACAAGAAATCCGACCGCTTCGCCAAGGTGTTGAAGCGCGAAAAGATCGCCAGGACCGAGGGGGAAGGCGCGGCCCGGGCGGGAGAAGACCCGGCGAAGCTCTCGCTCGGGAACGCCGGGCGCATGGCTCTCTTCCAGCCGGTCGGCTCACTGTCGCAGACCGGTGGCGGCATCGACGGGCTGCGCGGGTCGAGTGCGGGCGCGACGCTGCCCCCGGAGCTCGAAGCGCTGAGCTCCGAGCTGGGCGGACGCCTGGAGCTGGTCAAGCAGGCCGGCGCGGCGCGCGAGCTCAATATCACCTTTGAGTCGCAGGCCTTCGCCGGCTTGCGGGTGCAGCTCCAGCAGAGCGCGGGCGCGGTCAACATCCACTTCATCTCCGGCTCGCCGGAAGTCACCCGCCTGCTGAGGCAGCACGTGGGCGCCCTGAGGGAAACGCTGATGCAAAAAGGTGTGCGCGTGCGCGAGCTGAAGGTGGGCAGCGCCCCGGCGCGACCTGCCTCCGACGGGTACAAGCATGCTTGAGGCGGCCGCGGCGCGTACGGGCCTGGCCTTGTTCACGGGCCTGCGAAGGTTGACGCGGGCCGAGGCCGCTTCGCTCAACGCGGCCAACGCGCTGCTGGCGGACCCCACCCGCTGGAAGCCATGGGTGGAGGAGGCTTTGGCCGGCCTGTTCCAGACGCCGCATGGTTCGCGCATCACCGTGACGCGGCGCAACACCCTGGGCCGCGAACCCGAGGAAGCCTACACTTTTCCGGCCGATGCGGTCACGATCGGGCGCGCGTCCGGCAACGACATCGTGCTACCCGCGGGGTCCATCAGCCGCGATCACGCCCGCCTGCTCCTGCGCGACCGCGAGCTGTACCTCGAAGACCGCGGCGGCGCGAGCGGCACACACATCCGCGGCCAGAGGCTCGAACCCGGGCAACTGCGCCGGCTTGAACCCGGCGACGACTTTCTGGTTTTCCCGTACCTGTTCCGGGCCGCGTCGGAAGAGCTTTGGGCTGCAGACCCGGAGCTCGCGGTGGCGCACCCGCAGGCCCGCCTCACCACGGCCCGCGCCTGGGCTTCGCTGCTGGGGCCGGAGCTGTGCGTCTTCGATCTCGCGCTCCATCCTGGAGCCGGAACGGGCGTGCTGGCGGTGTCGCGGCCGTTTTTAGAAGCGGCCCTGGCACGGCTCACGCGCGGCACGGTGACGGGGCTCGCCGAGGGCGACGCGGATCTGCTCCACTTTCTCGTCCTGAGCGTTCTGGAACGGGCCAACCGGGAGCTGCGGTTCCCCTTCCTGTGCTCGCTCGCGCCCCGCCGGGCCACTGGCGAAGCAGGGGACGAAGCAGGGATGGCGCTTGAAGCCTCGTTCCAGTTGACAGGCGCGCGCGGGCGCCTGCTGCTTTTTCTGCCAGACAGTCTCTTGCGCCTTACGCGCGCGACGGTCCCGCGGCCCCGTTGCGAGTCCCTGCGCGCAGCCGTGCGCCCCAGGCTCTCGGTCCGGCTCGGGTTTGTGCCGCTCACCGTGCACGACCTCTCGGGCATCGGTCCGGGCGACGTCCTCTTGTACACGCCGGAGGCGGCGCTGCTGCTGCCCCCCTTCGGCGCGGGGCCGCAGACCGAACGCGGCTGGACGCTTGAAGGGAAGGGCGGCACGGAGCGCTTCACGGTGCAAGCCTATTTCGAAAGGAGCGAGGGTATGGAGGAAGAGCAAAAAAGCGAGGAAACGAGCGGCTTCGACGAACTGCCGGTGCGGGTGCACGTGGTGCTGAGCGAGATCGAGTTGTCTCTCGCGGAGCTCGAAGCGCTCGGCGAAGGCAGCATCGTCGAGCTCGACACCCCGCCGGGCTCCGTGCAGCTGGTGTGCAACGGCAAGGTGGTGGGCGCGGGCGAGCTGGTCGAGGTCGAGGACCGGCTTGGAGTCGAGATCACCCGCTGGGGACAAAGCTAGGTGCTCGCCGCGTTCGTGGAGGCTTCGCCCGGAAGCCTATGGGGGGACTACGTGCGTACCCTGGCGGTGCTCGTGGCCGTGTGCCTTGCCGCGCTGTTCGCGGTGCGGGTGTGGCTGCCCCGGCTCGCCGGCAGCGCCGCGGCGTCTGGGCCGAAGCTGCTCGAGATCCTGGCCCGGCAGCCGCTCGAGCCCAGGAAAACGCTTTACCTGGTGCGCGCGGGCAAAAGCGTGCTGGTTCTGGCTGCTTCCGGCGACGCGGTGCGGCACATGGCCACGCTTGACGGGGCGGAGTTCCCCGAAGCGCCGCCTGTCCCGCAGACCGGGCAGCCGCGGCTGTTCGCCCAGATCGCGCAGGCGGTGCGGGAGCGGGGCGGCGCACGATGAACCATGCCTCCCTGCCCAACCCGATCGTGATGGTGGTGGTGCTCGGCGCGCTCTCGCTCGCGCCGTTTCTGCTCATCATGCTCACCTCGTTCGTCAAGATCTCGGTGGTTCTGTCGATCCTGCGCAACGCGCTCGGCACCCAGTCCGTTCCGCCCAGCCAGGTCATTACCGGGCTCGCGTTCGTGCTCAGCATCTTCATCATGACGCCGGTGGCGCGGCAGATGTACCGCGAGGCCGGCACGGTCGCCGACACCCGCGAGGTGTTCTCCGAGGCCAGCGTCAAGACGCTTTTCGACGCGGTGGGCCGGGGCCGCGAGCCGCTCCGGCACTTTCTGGCCCGGCACGCTCACCCTGAAGACCGGGCGCTGTTTATCCGCATGGCGCAGCGGCTCGAGGACAACGAAACGGCGGAGGAGGCGCGGGTCGCGAAAGCTCAAACCGCCGGCAGTCCTCAAACCGGCCCTGCCTCATCGAAGGCGGCACCCAAAACGCAGCTTGCGCCGCTTTCTCCGAGCAGGGTCGTGCTCGACAAGGACGACTTCGAGGTGCTCATCCCCGCCTTCGTCACCAGCCAGCTCAAGGAGGCCTTCGAAGTGGGCTTCCTGGTCTTCATTCCATTCGTGATCATCGACATGGTCATCGCGAATATCCTGCTCGCCATGGGCATGAGCATGCTCTCGCCGAGCGTCATCTCGCTGCCGTTCAAGCTGCTGCTGTTCGTGCTCGTGGACGGGTGGTTCCTGATCATCCGCGGGCTGGTGCTCAGCTATGTGTAACGGGAAGGGAACCCCATGAACACCGATGCCGTCGTCACCATCCTGCGCCAGGCGCTCGTCCTGGTACTCACTTTGTCGGCCGGACCCATGCTGGCGAGCCTCGCGGTTGGGCTCACGGTCAGCGTGCTCCAGGCCGCCACCCAGGTGCAGGAGCAAACCCTCAGCTACGTCCCCAAGCTGATCGCCGTGTTTTTGACCATCGCGATCCTGGGGCCGTGGATGCTGGCGCAGCTGGTGCACTTCGCCCAAACCATCCTGAACACGATCGCCAAGGCGCACTAGATGGGCCTGCTGCCATCCATGCAGGAGCTGCTGCGCCTGGCCGGCATCCACACCGACCTCGACAGCTTCCTGCGCCTGTTCAGCCTCATCTTCACGCGTCTGGTGTCTGCGATCAGCCTGGCCCCGTTTTTCGGCGGCGGCAAGGCGCTGCCGGTGCAGGCCCGGCTCGGTCTGGCCGGGGTCACCGCGGCGATGCTGTACCCCGGCCTGGCCGCGCACGCGGGCAATCTGCCCGGCTCGCCGCTGGTGTTTTTCGCGCTGCTCGGCAAGGAGGCGGTGGTCGGCGTTATGCTCGGCTTCGTCGCGCAGATGGTCTTTTTCGGCGTGCAGATCGCGGGCATCGTCATTGATACCCAGCGCGGCCTCAACCAGATCACCTACATCGCGCCGCAGCTGCCGGGCAACGTGTCCGCGCTCGGCAACCTGCAGATCCAAGCCTCCATCGCCTTGTTCCTGCTGCTCAACGGGCACCTCTTGTTTCTTGACAGCCTGGCCAACAGCTTCGTCGCGGTGCCGCCCGGGGCCATGCCGCACCTGCACCCCGGCATCGTCCCGGTCGCGTCGGAGTTCATTCGCGTCAGCGCTTCGGCCATCCTCATCGGCGCGGAGCTGTGCGCGCCCGTGGTGCTCACCGTGTTTCTGGTCGACATCGCCTTTGGCAGCATGCAGAAGGTCGCGCCCTCCATCCAGGTCTCGACCGACGCCAACACGGCTAAGTCCTGGATGGGGCTGGCTGTGTTTTGCCTGTCGACAGCTTTCTTCTTTGAGCAGCTTCAACGCTTTCTCGCCTCGCTCATCCCCACGCTCGACCGCTTTATCCAGAACCTGCGGTGAGCAACCGGCGGCTCCGGAAGGCGATAACTCCCCGAGTACCCCGCCATGGCCGACGAGAAGACAGAAAAACCGACTCCGAAAAAACTCGAGGAAGCCAAAAAGAAGGGCCAGGTGCTCAAAAGCCAGGACCTGACCCAGTCGGCGATGTTTTTGACCGCCGGTACGGTCATGTACGCGGCCGGGCCCATGCTCGTCGACGGGCTCAAGGGCTTCATGCGGGAGTCCTTCAGCGCGAAGGTGATGGAGGGCAATTTCACCGCCGAAGCGCTGACGGCCCGCTTCGGCGACGCGTTCTTCCGGTTCCTGCTCTTGTCGGCCCCTTTGTTGGGGGCGCTGGTGGTCGCGGCGCTCGCCGCCAACGCGGCGCAGCTGCGCGGGATCAACTTCGCCCCGGAAGTGTTCACCCCCAAGTTCGAGAAGTTCAACCCCGCCGCCGGGCTCCAGCGTTTGTTTTTGGAGATGCGGCCCTACCTTGAGCTGGTCAAGAGCCTTGTCAAATTCGCGGTGGTCCTGGGCCTGGCGTACACCACGCTCTACGGGCACCTGCGCGACCTGATCTTGGTGAGCCGGGTCGACATCAAGCACACCGCCCAGCTCGCGCCCACGCTCCTGTTCGAGATCCTCTTCAAGGTTGGCGGGGCGTTCATCGTCCTGGGCGCGGCCGACTTCGGGCTGCAGTTCTTCCTGTACAAAAAGCAGCTGATGATGAGCAAGGAAGAAGTGAAGCAGGAGCACAAGAACAGCGAAGGTGATCCGCACGTCAAGGCGCACCGCAAGGCGCTGCATGCGGCCATGCTGCGCGAGAGCGCCCTGAAGCAGGTGCCCAAGGCGCAGGCCGTGCTGGTCAACCCGACGCACATCGCGGTGGCCCTGCGCTACGACGGCGGCCAGGCCGGGGCGCCGCGCGTGGTGGCCAAGGGCGAGATGGAGTTGGCTGAAAAAATCCGTGAAATCGCGCGCGAACACAAAGTGCCCATCCTGCGCAATGTCCCGCTGGCGCGCTCGCTCAACACGCTGGAGCTCGAAGAAGAGATTCCCGAGGAGCTGTACGTGAGCGTGGCCGAAGTGCTGAACCTGGTTGCGAGGCTCGCCGATGGCGAATAGGATCGACGGATCGCCGTCCGGGTACCTGATTCCGGGGCTCGAGTTTCCGGCGACCGGGGCGCTTGCCCCTGAAGCCACGAGCCCGGCCGCCGCCGCAACCAAGAAAGATAAGCCGGCACCCTACGACGAAACGCCCTCGCTGGGCGGCCTCCACGATCTGTTCGGTTTGAATAAGATCGTGCCGGAGCCGAGCCACATCGGGCCGCCGCCCAAGCCGGCCTCGCTTGAAGGCGCGCCGGACGCGGGCAGCGCCGCAGAGGCATACCTGCCTAAGCTGCGGGGGGCGTTCTCGGCCCGGACCGGCTCGCGGGCGCCTTCGCCCGAGGTGCTGCGCATGATGGATCTCCTGGACGGGCAGCGGGAGGCGAGCAATGGTATCCGCGCCCGATCGGGGCAGGGAGGCACACGATGAACACCTCGATGGTTCGCGTGGTAAAACCCACCGTAAAACCGCCGAAAGCTGCCCTGAAGGCCGCGGAAACCGACCTGTGGAGCTCCGGCTGGCGGGAGCAGGCGGCCTACTGGATCGCGGAGCGCGCGTACCTGCTGCACACCGAGGGGCGTTTTCGCGACGCGCTGACGCTCTTCGAGGGGCTTGCGAGCTTGCAGCCCGGCAACCTGTACACGCGCGACGCGATCAGCGCGCTGCACCTTGAGCTAGGCAACTGGGCCGAGGCCGAGCGGCACGCGGGCGCGGTGCTCGCGGCCGAGCCCGGCAACGTGTCCGCG
>CAXTTW010000082.1:0-8395 GCA_964247255.1 uncultured Acidobacteriaceae bacterium | reverse complement strand
ATCCTGGAGCGCGCTGTCGGCCTTGTACATGCTCATGGGGGGCTATGTGTCGCGCGACGCGGGCCGGCGCGGCATGCGGGCGCGCATTTGGATCGCGGTGTGCCTCGTGCTGCCGGGCGGCATCGGGTCGGTGCTGTACTTCCTGCTGCGCGCCCCGCTGGTCGCGCTGTGCCCCGCGTGCGGCACCCGCATCCAGCCCGGCTACCACTTTTGCCCGCAATGCGCTTACCACTTGGCGGCCAGCTGCGGCCGCTGCTACGCCACCATGGCGCTGGCCGACCGCTTCTGCGTCCAGTGCGGGTCGGACCGCGCTCACGAGGAAGTTCCTGAACGGCTGTACGCCTTTCGCGACCGGGACTGAGGAAAAGCGGACCAGCCCATGCCCATGACCGCGCTCATCGTCGACGACGAACAACTGGCCCGCGAGGAGCTCGAGTTCCTGCTCGAAGCCGACGACGACCTGGAGGTGATCGGCCTCGGCACCAACGGCATCGAGGCCGTGGAGCTGATTCGCGAGCGCCGCCCCGACGTGGTCTTTCTTGACGTGCAGATGCCCGGCTTGGACGGCTTCGCGGTGCTGCGCAAGCTGCTCGAAGCCGGCTCCGCGCTCCCGCAGATCATCTTCGCGACCGCCTTCGACCAGTACGCGGTGCGCGCCTTCGACGTCAACGCGATCGACTACCTGCTCAAGCCCTTCGACCGGACGCGCGTGCTCCAGGCGCTGGCACGGGCGCGCGAGCGCGTCGAAAAGGCCGCGGCCCCGGCCAACGGTACCGAAGCCCAGCTTTCGGCGCTGCTCCGGCTCATCGAGCAGGGCGGCGCGCCACGGCCCGTTCCTTCGAGCAAAGTGGTCCTTCAAACCGGCTCGCGCCTCCTGCTCGTCGACCAGAAGGACATTTGCTTCGCCTCGGTAGAGGACGGCACGGTAACCGTCACCACGGCCACGCTCGAAGGCCAGTCCAAGTGCCGCACGCTTGAAGAACTGTTGGACCTGCTGGACCCGTCGGCGTTCTGGCGCGCGCACCGGTCTTACATCGTGAACCTGAACCACATCCGAGAGGTGGTGCCCTGGTTCAAGTCCAGCTATCAGCTGCGCATGGACGACAAAAAGGGCTCGGAGATCCCCGTGAGCCGCATGCAGACGCGGCGGCTGCGGGAGCTGTTTAAGCTATAAAGCGCAAATGGCGGTCGAGAGCGGCTTCAAGACGCGTGTACATAAAGGCGTGGTATGGCTTGCGATCCGGTGTGCGTGCGGCATCGAGCGCGTCGAAGTACGCCAGCCTGTCCGCAGGCTCGATCACGATGGGCGGATACCCTGCCCGGAGAAGCAGAAGATTCATCAGCAGACGCGAAGTGCGCCCGTTGCCGTCGCTGAAGGGATGGATGCTGACCAGCTTTTCGTGTGCGTCGAAAGCCGTTTCCGGGCCGGGAAGGGCGGACACGAGCCAGGCAGTCAGGTCGCCCATGCGCGCCGGGATTTCGGCGGGCGAGGGCAGCAGGAGATCTGACCCGGCAATCGCCCGCTGATGCCTGCTGTACCGCCCGGCTTCGTCAGGTTCGAGCCTTTGCAGGATGAGCCTGTGCATGTTCCGAATGTCCAGCTCCCGTACCGGTTCGGCACTCCTTGCCAGTTCGCGGACATACTCGAGCGCTTCCCTGTGCCCGGCTGCTTCCAGGTGATCCCGCAAGGGCTTCCCGCTGACCGTGATGCCTTTTTCGAGCACGATCGCGGTCTCGCTGCGGGTAAGCGTGTTGCCCTCAATGGCGTTCGAGGTATAGGTCAACTCGACGTCGTACCATTTCGCAAGTTCCCGCAGGCTGCTTGCGTGCAGCGGGCGCAACCCGTCCAGCTGTGCCTTCTTTTCGGCGATCCGCTCCGCCTGATTCAAGGCTGCCTCGCTCTACGTGGCTTGGGGCGCGCCCTGTCGAAGAGCCTGCCCACTCCGCCTGCGCCCCAGCATCACCCAGCCCGCCGCCAGCAGCGTGATCAGCGCGATCACCCCCTGCGAGCACACGCAGTACAGGCACCACACCTGGAGCACGTCCCGCTCGATGTGCGTCAGGTACAGCGCGAACCCCATGCCCACCCCCGCGGTCACCAGCAGCAGCTTTCGGAGGCCGAACAGCGCCAAGCCCGCCATGAGCAGGTAGCCGGCGATGCCCAACGCCGCCACCGGGATCCCGTGGAACATCGCGTACCGGCTGTGGTTCACGATGCCGCAATCCCAGCGGGCGTTGATGTCGCACGGCTCGACCGCGTTCGAGTAGTGGACCCTGAGGGCGAGCGAAGATACGATGGTTCCAAGGGCCGCAAGCAGGGCAAGCAGGATGCGCATGGACGGGACTCCCGGGCAGCTGCTCGCCGCCGCTTCACCCTGAGTTTACCTCCCTGCCCGGCGGCAGGGTTTGGGAGTGCCTCCATGCCGCTGCACCGCATTGCCGTTCTCGCGCTGGCCCTGCCCCTTTCGGCAGGCGCACAGTTCCCGCAGGCCCCGCAGGTTCCGCAGGCCATGGCCGACTCGCCCGCGCTCAAGCCGCCAGCGGGAGCCAACGTCGCCATCGTCGAGTTCTCCGACCTGGAGTGCCCGGCCTGCGCCGCCGCCAATCCGACCCTGGTTTCCGCGGTCGAAAAGTACCATGTGCCCCTGGTGCGCCACGATTTTCTGATCCCTTCGCACAACTGGAGCCGCCAAGGCGCGATCAACGCGCGGTGGTTCGATACGAAGTCGCCCAAGCTCGGCGAGGAGTACCGCAACGCGATCTTCGCGCAGCAGCGGTCGATCGAGACCCCGGACGACCTGAACCAGTTCACCCAGAAGTTCGCGCAGCAGCACAACGTGGCCCTGCCATTCGCCATGGACCCGCAGGGCAAGCTGGCCGACGAGGTCGGGGCCGACAAGGACCTCGGACGGCGGCTCGGGGTCACGCGGACGCCGACGATCTGGGTCGTTACCGCGCACTCCCACGACCCCGGCCACCCGTTCGTCGAAGTCAGTGACCCGCAGATGCTGTTTTCGTACCTGGACCAGGCTGTTTCCGCTACCTCCACGCCGAAAGCCGCGCCGGCCGCCGCGGCACACAAGAGCCGCGGCACCCGCTAGACTTCTTCACCAGTTCTCCAGGGCCCGTGCGCCGCGCGGCGGGCCCGCCACTCGACAGCGCGGCGGGAGCGAACCCCCATGGCCACCAAGACAGTCGTCCCGGCGCAGCAGGTGCCGGAGTTCCAATCCGAAATCGCCGAGTGGCTTGAGGCTTTCGACGAAATCATCGTCCAGGAAGGCGCGGAGCAAGGCGCAGAGCTGATGGACGCGCTGCGCAAGCGCGCCTCCGAGGCCGGCATCGCCACCCCCGGCGAGCTGATCACGCCATACCGGAACACGATTCCCAAGCACGAAGAGCAGCCCTACCCCGGCGACCGCGACCTGGAGCGCCGGGTCGAGTCGCTGATCCGCTGGAACGCCATGGCCATGGTGCACGGGCAGAACAAGAAAGACGCAGGGATCGGCGGGCACATCGCCACCTACTCCTCGCTCGCGACGCTGCTCGAAGTCGGCTTCAACCACTTCCTCCACGCGAAGTATGGCGACCAGCCAGGCGACTTCATCTACTTCCAGGGCCACGCCTCCCCCGGCGTCTACGCGCGGGCGTACCTTGAGGGCCGCTTCGACGACGAACGCCTTCTGCACTTCCGCCACGAGCTGCGCGGCAAGCCCGGGCTGTCGAGCTACCCGCACCCCTGGCTCATGCCGGACTTCTGGCGCTTTCCCACTGTGTCCATGGGCATCGGGCCGCTCAACGCCATCTATCAGGCACGGTTCATGCGTTACCTCGAGAACCGGTCGCTGATCGAAAAGACACCCCGCAAGGTCTGGGCATTTGTCGGCGACGGCGAAACGGACGAAGTCGACACGCTCGGCGCGCTGACGATGGCCTCGCGCGAGAAGCTCGACAATCTTGTGTTCGTCATCAACTGCAACCTCCAGCGCCTCGACGGCCCGGTCCGCGGCAACATGCGCGTCATCGACGAGCTCGAGGGCGTCTTCCGCGGCGCGAACTGGAATGTAATTAAAGTGGTCTGGGGCGCGGACTGGGACCCGCTTTTCGAGCGCGACCACTCGGGCCTCCTGCTGCAGCGCATGGAAGAGTGCGTGGACGGGGACTTCCAGGCCTTCAAGGCCAAGGGCGGCGCGTATCTCCGCAAGGAGTTCTTCGGCAAGTACCCCGAATTACTTGAGCTCGTCGAGGACTACACCGACGAGCAGCTGGCCGCCCTGCACCGCGGCGGTCATGACCCGGCCAAGATCTACAACGCCTACAAGCGCGCGATGGAGCACACCGGCGGGCCCACGGTCATCCTCGCCAAGACGGTCAAGGGCTACGGGTTTGCCGGAACGCAGGCCCGCAACGCTTCGCACCAGGAGAAAAAGCTGACCGACGACGCACTGACCGCGTTCGTCAAGCAATTCGACCTGCCGCTGACCCCGGAGCAGGCGCAGGACGCCAAGCCCTGGAAACCTGCGGCGGACGCGCCGGAACTGGTGTACATGCGCGGCCGCCGCGAGGCCCTCGGCGGCTCCCTGCCTGCCCGCAATACCGCCAAGCCCGACTTCCAAACGCCCGCGATTGAGTTTTTCAACGAGTGGACCGCCGGCTCGAAAGGCCGGGAGGTCTCGACCACCATGGGCTTCGTCTCGATCCTGCGCTCGCTGATGAAGGATCCCAAGGTCGGCAAGCTCATCGTGCCCATCGTCCCGGACGAAGGCCGGACGTTCGGCCTCGAATCCGCCGTCCGGCAGGTGGGCATCTACGCGAGCGAGGGCCAGAAATACAAGCCCCACGATGCCGACGTGATGCTGTACTACCGCGAGGAGCAGGACGGGCAGATTCTGGAAGAAGGCATCACCGAAGCCGGGTCGATGGCTTCGTTCACGGCGGCAGGGACCGCGTACTCCAACTACAACCTCCCAGCGATCCCGTTCTACATGTACTACTCGATGTTCGGCTTCCAGCGCGTCGGCGACATGATCTGGGCCTTCGCGGACTCGCGCGGCAAGGGCTTCCTGATGGGCGGAACCGCCGGCCGCACCACCATGCTGGGCGAGGGCCTGCAGCACCAGGACGGCCACTCCCACCTGCTCGCTTCCACCGTGCCCACCTGCCGCTCCTACGACCCGGCCTACGTCTACGAGCTCGCGGTCATTCTTCAGGATGGCATGCGCCGCATGTACACGGACGGCGAGGACTGCTTTTACTACGTCACCATGTACAACGAGGACTACGCGATGCCCGCGATGCCGGAAGGCGCGGCTGAGGGCATTGTGCGCGGACTGTACAAGTTGCGCGACGCGACGGTGAAGAAGGGCAAGCCGGTTCAACTGCTCGCCTCCGGACCCATCGTCAACGAGACCCTGCGGGCTCAGGCGATCCTGGCCGACAAGTATGGCGTCGCCGCCGATGTCTGGTCCGTCACCAGCTGGAACGAGCTCCGCCGCGATGCGCTCGAAGCTGAGCGCTGGAACCGTCTGCACCCCGCCGAGCCTACGCGCGATCCTTACCTGCTTACGGCGCTTAAGGACGCCAAGGGCCCGCTGATCGCCGCGAGCGACTACATGAAGACGCTCCCCGACCAGCTCGCGCCCTGGCTCGGCGCCCGGCTGGTCTCACTCGGAACCGACGGATTCGGGCGCTCCGATAATCGCGAACACCTCCGCCGCCACTTCGAGGTGAACGCCGAGTCAATCGCCGCGGCCGCGCTGTCGAAGCTGGCCCGCGACGGCGTGTTTGACAAAGGGAAGGCCCAGGCCGCCTTCGCCGAGCTCGGGGTCGAGACCGAAGGCGTGAACCCGGCGCGGCTCTAGAAGCGGCCTCATAAACCCGCAACCTCGGTGAAGCCCCGGATGAGACCCGCCGCAAAGCGGGGCTCACGAGCGTCGCCGAAGCAGCAAAACCAACCATGAGACCGCTTCTAGTTACCTTCGGCAGTGGCCGCCGGACCGCCCGGCGGCTATGCTGAAACCGTGCACCAGGTAGGAACAGTCGCGAGCCTTTGGCGCTACCCCATCAAGAGCATGGGTGGAGAGCGCGTCGCCTCCGTGTACGCCGCCCCGCGCGGCCTGCGCGGCGACCGGCGGCTCGCCTTTACCTCCGCCGGCGCGCCCGCGGGCAAACCCATGCTCTCCGGCGAGGAGCGCCACCGTATGCTCCTCTGCTCCGCCCGCTTCCTGGTCCCGCCGGAAAGCGACGCTGCGCCGGCCCCGGATACGGTTGAGATCACGACGCACGATGGCACTGTGCGGCGCGCGGACGAGCCCGCGCTGGTTCCCGCGCTCCAGGCCGGCCTCGAAAAGCAGAATCGCATGTGGCTCACTGAGGACCACGCCCCCTTCATGGACTGCCGCCCCATCGCGCTCATGTCCAACGCCACCCTCGCGCAGCTCGAGAGCGAAATGGGCTGCGCGCTCGACCCTGCCCGCTTTCGTGAGAACGTCCTTCTCGACCTGCCGGACCTGCCCGGTTTCGGCGAGGACAGCTTTGTCGGCCGCACCTTGCGGATCGGCGGAACCGAGATTGCCGTCAAGGAGCGCGATCCGCGCTGCCGCATCATCACCATTGACCCGCGTACCGGCGCGCTGATGCCGGAGCTGATGAAGCTGGTCGCCGCCAGGCATGAGAGCCGCGCGGGGGTTTACGGCGTCGCGACCGTGCCGGGCATGGTGGCCGAGGGCGACCCCGTGCTGCTTTTGTAACTCGCGCTTCCTGTTCAAGTAACCTGCTCTCGATTTTCGTGCGTGAGCATCTATGTAGGTGTAGTATCTGGAATCGGTAGTTCGGCCCGCCGAAAGCGAGGGCCACCATGCCGTGAAGCGCCTGCTTAAACTCCTCCTCACACTCTTTCTTCTGTTTCTCGGCTACGAGCTGATGGTGTATGCCTTGCACCTGCTCGACCAGCCGAGCGACCGCGCCGTGTACGAGGGCACGGCCGCGCTCGTCGTCCTGCTCTTTTCCCTGCCCTCGCTGCTGTTTCTCCTTTGGCGGAGATCCCTATGAGCTTTCTCGATCAGACTGAACCCACTTACCGCCGGACGAGCCTTCCCGGCTTTTCGCGCGGCGCGGTCAAGCTGGCTGTCCTGGCCGGACTCGCTTTCATCGCGATCCTGATCTTTTTCAACTACATTTTCGCCGTGACCCGCATCGGCGCGGGTTATACCGGCATCGAGATCGTCCTGTCCGGCACCCAGCGCGGCGCGTCGGAGATCCCGATCCGCACCGGATGGGTCTTTTATAGCCCGCTCCGCAGCCAGATCGTCGAGTTCCCCACCTATGTCCAGACAGTGAAGTGGACCCGCAACGTGGACGAGGGCCGCCCGCTGAACGAGGAGATGAGCTTCAACTCGAAGGAAGGCCTGGAAATCTCGGCCGATACTTCGCTCTCCTATGCCATCGAGCCCACCAAGGTTCCCGATTTCTACCTGAAATACCGAGTCACGGACTTAGACCGGTTCACCCACGGCATCCTGCGCGATATAACCCGCAACTCCCTCAACGAAGTCGCTTCGACTTACACCGTCGAGCAAATCTACGGGGAGGAGAAAGCGCGGTTTCTGGCGCAGGTCGAAGCACTCATTCAGAAGAAGATCGCCCCGGTTGGCGTGGGCATCCAGCAGTTCGGCTTTATCGGCGCGCCGCGCGTGCCGGAGGTCATCGCCAGCGCCATCACCTCCAAGGCGCAGGCGATCCAGAATGCCGAGCGGGCCCGCAACGAGCTGGCGCAAACCCAGGCCGAGGCCGCCAAGAAGGTTGCCGAGGCAGACGGCGATGCGAAGTCGAACGTCGCCCGTTCGCAGGGTGAGGCGGAGGCCAACCGGATCCGGCAGTCGTCCATCACGCCGCAACTGCTGGAGCTCAGGCGGCTTGAAAACCAGCGCGAGCTCATCAACCGCTGGAACGGCCAGCTGCCCCAGGTGGAGTCCGGCGGCGCGGGCTCGGGAGGGCTGCTGCTGCAGCTCCCCAAGCCGTAGGTTAGGGTAGCTCCATGCGGCGTCTCGTACTTCTGCTTCTCCTCGCCCTGGCGGTGCTGACCGGGGCCTGGCGATACTGGCGGGCGCTTCCGCTCGCGAACACCGGCCAGCCTCGCTTCGACGCCATCCTGGTCCTCGGCTCGCCCTGCCGGGACGACGGCACCCCCACCCCGGAGCAGCGCGAACGCGTCCTGGCCGGGGTTCGCGCTTGGCGAGCGGGCCGCGCGCCCTTCCTCGTCGTGAGTGGCGGTGCCGCGCGCAACCAATGGGTCGAGGCCGACTCCATGGCCCGCATCGCCCGGCAGCAAGGAGTTCCGGCGCGCGCGATCCTTGAAGAGCCGCGCGCGCTGAACACGGTCGAGAACGTTGCCTACACC
>CAXTTW010000081.1:0-8433 GCA_964247255.1 uncultured Acidobacteriaceae bacterium | reverse complement strand
GGCCCCATCTCGGACTCCGGGTCCAGCCCAGGCCCCACCTTGATCGACGCGATCCGCTCGCGGATCGCCGCCACCAGCGGATCAGCCGCCGCTCCGACGGCCACCACCACCGCGACAGCCATGCACCGCTGCCCCGCCGCGCCGTATCCGGCCGAAACCGCCGCATCCGCCGCCGCCTCGATGTCCGCGTCCGGCAGCACCAGCATGTGATTCTTCGCGCCGCCCAACGCCTGCACGCGCTTGCCATTTTTCGTTCCGGTCTCGTATACGAACCGCGCCACCGGCGTCGAGCCCACAAAGCTGATCGCTTTCACATCCGGGTGCTCCAGCAGACGGTCTACCGCGACCTTGTCTCCCTGCACCACGTTGAGCACGCCCGCCGGCACCCCGGCTTCGTGCGCCATTCGGGCCAGCCACACCGCCGCCGAAGGCACCTTCTCCGAAGGCTTGAGCACGAAGGCGTTCCCGCAGGCGATCGCGTTCGCCAGCATCCACATCGGCACCATCGCGGGAAAGTTGAACGGCGTAATGCCCACAGCCACCCCCAGCGGCTGCCGGATTTGTTACACATCCACCCCGCTGCTCACCTGCTCGGTATAGCCGCCGCGCAAGAGCGCCGGAATGCCGCAGGCGTACTCCACGTTCTCGAGCCCCCGGGCGATCTCCCCGCGCGCGTCGGCCAGCGTCTTGCCGTTCTCGGTCGCGATGATCCGCGCCAGCTCCTCCCGGTTCACCTCGATGAGGTTGCGGAACCGGAACAAGACCTCCGCTCTGCGCGAGAGCGGCGTCGCCCGCCATGCGGGAAACGCCCGCGCCGCTGAATCCACCGCCCCGTCTACGTCCCTGGCCGAGGCGAAGCCGACCTGCGCGTGCGCCTCGCCGGTCGCCGGGTTCCAAACGATCCCGAACCGGCCGGAGCCGCCCTGAAACGGCGCGCCGTCGAGAAAAGAGTCAACTTCGTGGAGCTCGGGTGCGATCGCTGCGGCCGGCATAGGCTTGAACCTTTCCTGGCGCGAAGGGCGCCTGCTGAGGGGCCCGCGGCCCAGTTGCGTGCAAACAGTTGCGTGCAGACAACGGCTGGTCCATATGTTTCACAAGAAGACAGGCCGCCGAACCGTCCCCCGCCAAACGGCCCTACACGGGTTCCGCGTTTAGCGCCAGGAAGCCCTGCGTTGCAGATTTGAGGTGACAGCAATTGCTTTGTGTGGGTATCTTACCGCCTGGCCAGTAAGTTTAGCCGCGAGCATGGAAAGGCGGGTCTCCGCATGCGCCGATCGGCCGGCGAGTCCAAGCTTCGGGCAAGATTTTTGTGAGACGACCGCTGGCCACGGGTAAGTTTGGGGAGAGGTCGAGCATGAAACACAGCGCGGCAATGTGGGGGGCGGAGATGCACAAACAAAACACGGATTGGACCTCAAACGACCGAAATCCACACGACCGGATTTCAGACGACCACCGCGCTCCGCGGCTCCCCGCGGGCCGCCTTCTGCCGCTCGCCATACTGGCCCTGCTGGCCCTGGCCCCTCCCGGACGGGCGCAGTCCGGCTTTCCACCGGCACCGTGCGCGGCAGCGTCACCGATACCCAGGGCGCGCTGGTGCCGAACGCCAAGGTGACCATCACCAACACCGAAAAAGGCACCGTCCGCACCGAAACCACCTCGGGGCAGGGCGCCTACCAAGCCGCTTCGCTGATCCCCGGCACCTACCGGGTCGAGGTGCAGGCCCAAGGTTTCCAGAAAGTCCTGGCCGAGCAGATCGTGGTCTCCGTCGGCGAGACCGTCGAGTATGACGCGCACCTCACCGTCGGCTCCTCCGACCAGACCATCGAGGTGCGGGGCAACTCCGCGCCGCTGATCGACGCGACCCAGGCCCAGCAGGCCAACACCATCGACCAGGTCCAGCAGATCAACCTGCCCAACATCACGCGCAACTTCGCGCAGCAGATCTACACGCTGCCGGGCGTCGCCAATTCGAATGCCCCCTCGGTGCAGGACCCCAACATCGGCACCGGCTACCAATCGTCCGGCTTCTCGATCGGCGGCGGCAACGGGCGGTCCAACCTGTTCACCATCGACGGCGGGGAGAACGACTACGGTACCGGCGCGCCCCGCGTGGCCCACATTCCTCAGGATTCGGTCCAGGAGTTCCAGGTCAACCGCAACTCCTTCGGGGCGGAGTTCGGCTTCACCGTCGGTTCGGCGATCAACGTGGTCACCCGCAGCGGCACCAACCAGTTCCACGGCAGCGGCTTCGGCTACTTCCACGGGCGCAACACCGACGCGGTGAACTACTTCAACAGCTTCGGCCCCACGGCCGGCACGAAACCCTTCGAGCAGGCCGTGCAGTATGGGGGCTCGGTGGGCGGCCCCATCAAGCACGACCGGCTGTTCTTCTTCACCTCGTACGAAGGGCAGAAGCTCGACAGCGCCGTAACCACAAGCCTTATCAACACGGCGGCCGCCCAGGGCCTTGCAGGGCAGGCACAAAACTTTACCGGCAACAGCTGCCCCGCGCCGGTCACCCAGGCCTGCTATTTGAGCCAACTGGCCGGCACCTCGGACGACCCCCGGCTCCGCGGCCTTGGCGGCTTCTTTCTCACCTCGCCCATCTTTACCCCCATCAACGACCCGCTCTACCGGGCGCTGGTCAGCCCCAATGATGGCACCTTCGACGGCAATGCGGGCGGCGGTGCCGTGCAGTCCGCGCCCAACCAGAACGGGCGCTACAACAATTGGGTGTCGCGGCTCGACTACCAGCCCAGCCAGGCCAACTCCTATTTGCTGCGCTTCTCGTTCACCAACGAGTCGAACAAGGTCCTCGGTCCCGGCGGCGTCCCGCGCTTCACCTCCGTGCTTCAGTCCATCCGCGACTACACCATCACCGGAGCCTGGAACCACATCTTCAACCCCAACCTGGTCAACACCGTCCGCGTCCAGGTGGTTCCTTTCGACAGCTCCAAGAACCAGCCCGCGCGCCCCGGCGGGGCCGAGTTCGACCTCGGTTCGCTCGGCATCGTGGGCACGCCCTTTTCCTTCCCCTACAACCAGTACCAAAACCAGTACCAGGGGGACGACGACCTTTCCGTGACCAAGGGCACGCACAACCTCAAGTTCGGCGGGTCGTACCGGCCCGTGCAGTACTCCATTTTTCAAGGCTTCCTGTTCGGCGGCCAGTATCAGTATCTGGACGGCGCGGTCCCAACCATCGCCCTGTTCGGCAACACGCCGTTCGGCAATCTCCAGCAGGCTCTCGGCAGATTCAACGTGCTGCACGGCTATGCCCCCACCGGCCCCTCTACCACCAACCTGAGCGGCTCGCAGCTCTACGTCGTCGGGCTGCCACTCGTGGTCACCCAGGGCGCGGGCAACGGCCAGTACAACGCCACCACCAACCCCGCCGGCTTCTACGCGCAGGACTCCTGGAAAGCCACGCCGAACCTGACCCTCAACTACGGCGCACGGCTCGACATCGATCCGATACCCGACAACTACCCCTTCGCCGTCTTCGGCTCCCCCCGCCTGGGCGCGGCGTGGAACCCCTACGGCAACGGCAAGACGGTGCTGCGCGCGGGCTTCGGGCTGTTCACCGCGCCCACCCCGTTCATCATCCCTTTCACGTCGACCATCTTCAACGGCGACGGCCGGCACATCTATGCGAATGTCGTGGCGGCCCCCGCCCAGATACCTCAGCTGCAGGCGATCGGCGGAGCCGAGAGGAGCATCGCCACCGCCGCCAACCCCAATGCAGCGCTGACGCTGCCGCAGCTTTCGAGCCTCGGCACCAATATCCTGCCGCCCGGGCCCGCGCAGCGAGGCGGAGCCTTCTTCTCCCTCGACCCGAACTTCAAGTCGCAGTACTCCATCCAGACCAGCGCCGGCGTCGCCCAGGAGCTGGTACCCAATCTTTCGCTCGAACTCGGCTACCTGTTCTACCGCGGCATTCACATCCAGCAGATCCAGGAAGGCAACTTCGTCCAGAATCCAGCTCTCCCCGTCGATCCGTTCATCGGGCCCTTCTACACGCCCCGGCCCGGCTCCACCTTCGGCACGCCCAACACGCAGATCATTCAGAACGACGTGACGACCTCGGCCGGCAACTCCACCTACAACGCCCTGACGGCTTCGCTCACCAAGCGGTACGGGCACGGCCTGCAGTTCCAGGCCAACTACACCTGGAGCAAGTCAATCGACAATACGAGCGACTTCTCCTCGCAGAGCACCCCGTTCCGTCCGGGCCTGCTGGCCCGCGACCGCGGGATCTCCTCCTTCAACGTCCCGCAGACCTTCGTCGCCAATGCCGTCTACACCAGCCCCGCCTTCCACTCGGGTGACGGCATCGTCCGGCACTTCGGCTCGGACTGGGTGCTCGCGCCCATCGTCTCGGTGCAGAGCGGCATCCCGTTCACGGCGCTGGTACCGGGCATCGGATCCAACGGCGCGGGCGGCGCGCACCCTAATGAGGCCCGCCCCTACAACGAGCCGCGCAATTTGGGCCGGGGAGCGTCCTACAGCTCGTTCGACATGCGCATCTCCCGCGCCATCCCGCTGGGCACGGAGTTCGTGAAGCTCCAGGGCATCGCGCAGTCGACCAACATCCTCAACCGGGTCAACTTCGCCGCAGTGCAGAACATCTTTCCCAACACCGCCACGACCGACCCCGTCACGGGCCTCACCACCTCGGCGCTCGTCCAAACGCCGCGCGGCACGGTCGACCTGCTCAACGGGCCCTACACCCTCCGGGGCTTCCGCCCGGCAAACGCGTCGGAGCTGACCAGCCCTCTGGCCTTCCGGGCCGCCGGGCTGCCGCGCCAGATCAGCTTCGGCCTCCAGCTGTCGTTCTAAGCCATAGCCCGGGAACGTCCGGGCTCCCACCCCGTACCCGAGCCCGAACGGAGTCCCGATGCAGTCGAGCGCCTCCAAGTACCTGGCCATCGAAACCACCAGCAGCGCCGTCTTCAACGCCATCCTCAACTACCTGCCCGCCGTGCTGCTCTTTCGGGGGCGCGCGGTGGTTCCGGCTCCGGGCTCCACCGGGTTGATCGCCGACTCCATCGGCGAAACCTTCTTCGTCGTCTTCCTCAGCACGCTGGTCCCCACCTTGATCGCGCGCTCGCGCCGCCGCGCCGGCACCCTGCCCACCCTGGGCCCGGGCGATGCACCCCGCACCAACCCTTACCTGCGCAGCGCCTTGTATACGCTCGCCTTCCTGGTCGTCTGCGTCTCCGTCAACGCGCTCCTGCTCCCGCGCCTCTTCCCCCAGGGCATCGCGCACGGAACCGTCATCGCCTTCAAGACGCTCTACGGGACCGTGGTCGGCGCGCTGGCCTCCAACCTGGCCATCCGCAGGGCACTCCGGGAAGCCTGAGCCAAGCCTCGATCGACCATGGCCCACTACGGCGACTACCAGAACGCGATCTACCGCGACGGCCTCCGGGGCGTGCTCCCGCGGCTGCCGGTCGACTTCCCCTCACTCGCGCGTAAGGCCCGTGCCGCCCTTCCGGAGTCCGTGCTGTCCTACGTCGACGGCGGCTGCGGCGACGAGCACACCCAGGACGCCAACGCCGAGGCCTTCCGCCACTGGGGCTTCACGCCGCGCATGCTGGTCGACTGTTCCGTCCGCGACCTGTCCGTCGAGCTCCTGGGCCTGCGCCTCCCGGCCCCCACTTTTCTCGCGCCCGTCGGCGTGCTCGGCATTTGCACCCCGTCCGGCGACGGCGACCTCCTCACCGCGCGCGCCGCCGCCCTGTCCGGCGTGCCCATGTGCGCCTCCACACTGTCCAACGCGCCCATCGAGGAGGTCGGGGCCGCGCTCGGCGACACGCCCGGCTTTTTCCAGCTCTACTGCCCCAAAGATAAGGAACTGGCCGCCAGCCTCGTCCACCGCGCGGAGGCCGCCGGCTTCCGCGCCCTGGTCGTCACGCTCGACACCTGGCTGACCGGCTGGCGGCCCCGCGACCTCAACACCGCCACCTTTCCCCAGCTCCGCGGCCACGCGCTGGCCAACTACTTCACCGATCCGGTCTTCCGCGCGCTGCTCCCCGCGCCGCCCGAGGAGGACCTGCCCGGCGCCGTCAATCAATGGGCCCGCCTGTTCGGCAAGTGCCTTACCTGGGCCGATCTGCCTTGGCTGCGCTTCCTGACCAAACTGCCCCTTATCCTCAAGGGCATTTGCCACCCGGATGATGCCCGACGCGCCCTCGACGCGGTGTACTGCTCCAACCACGGCGGACGTCAGGCGAACGGGGGACGCGCCGCCATTGATATGCTCCCGGCCATGGTCGAAGCCTGCGGCACCGCACCGGTTCTATTCGACTCCGGCATCCGCTCCGGCTCCGATATCGCCAAGGCGCTCGCACTAGGCGCGGCCGCCGTCGGCATCGGCCGCCCTTACGTCTACGGCCTAGCCCTTGCCGGGACCGAGGGCGTGGTCCACGTCGTTCGTTCCCTGCTCGCCGAGGCCGATCTGCTCATGGCCGTCGACGGCTTCCCCAGCCTCGCCGCCCTGCGGCAGGCAGGCGTTGCGAGCAGTGCAGACATTTCTCCCCGCCCCCGCGGCAAAGCCTTTTGATCGCCGAGCCGCTTCCACCCGAAAGAAAAGCCGAACTACATCGATTACGGGCACAGCCTGATAACTGTGAAAACCCTCTAGCCGAGCCTAGCCTCGCTCAGGCACACTTAGCTCAACCATCGATGCCCAAAAAACGTCCCGAGGACCTCTGCCCATGAACATTCCGCTCACGCCTCTGCGCTTCCTTCACCACGCCGAGCGCCAGTACCCCACCCGGACCGCCGTCGTCTCGCGCGGAGAGCGCTTTACCTACCGGCAGATGGGAGAGCGCGTGGGCCGGCTGGCCGGGGCGCTCCGGGACGCGGGCGTGGAACCCGGTGAGCGCGTGGCCTTTCTCGGCACCAACTCCCACCGGCTGCTCGAGGCCTACTACGGCGTGCTCGAAGCCGGAGCCATCCTCGCCCCGCTCAATATCCGCCTTTCCTCGGGCGAGCTCGCCCACATCCTTAACGACTGCGAAGCCTCCATGCTGCTCTTCGACCGGCAGTTCCTCCCCCTGGTCGAGTCGTTCCGCCGCGCGGTCCCCTCCGTCCGGCTTTTCGTGCAGCTCGAAGAGCCGGTCGAGGCCCCCTGGCTCGCCCCGCAGCCCTACGACGCGTGGATCGCCGCTGCCGAGCCCCACCGCGCCGACTTCACCCTGATCGACGAGGACGCCGTCGCCGAGCTCTTCTACACCAGCGGCACCAGCGCCCAGCCCAAGGGCGTCATGCTCACCCATCGCAACATCTACATGCACGCCCTGCACACCTGCATCGGCATCGGCACCGAGAACGGCGCGGTCGAGCTGCACACCATCCCGCTGTTCCACGCCAACGGCTGGGGCATCGCGCACTTCCTCACCATGCTCGGCGGCAAGCACGTCATGGTCGAGGGCTTCGACCCGGTCGCCATCTTCCGCGCCATCCAGGACGAGGGCGTCCACAAATTCAATGCCGTCCCCTTCATGGCCACCGTGCTCGCCAACCACCCCGCCCGCCACGACTACGATCTGTCGAGCCTCCGGGAGGTCGTCATCGGCGGCGCGGCTTCCTCGCCCACCCTGGTCCGCGATGTCGAACAGGCCTTCAATTGCACCTGCTACGCGGGCTATGGCCTTACCGAGACCGCCCCCGTCCTTTCCACTTCCCCCATGAAGCGGGAACTTGGCTTCGAAGGCGAACAGCGCCACGCCGTCCAGGCGATGACCGGCTTCGCCGTCCCGGGGGTCGAAATGCACATCGTCGACGGAGACGGCCAGCGCCTGCCCGAGGACGGTACCGTCTTCGGCGAGCTGATCGCCCGCGGCGACGGCATCATGCTCGGCTACTGGCGGCAGCCCGCGCTTTCCGCCGAAGCCCTGCGCGATGGGTGGTTCCACACCGGCGACATGGCCACCATCGACGAGCACGGCTACGTTCTGATCGTCGACCGCAAAAAGGACATCATCGTCTCCGGCGGCGAGAACATCTCCTCGCTTGAAGTCGAAAAGGCCCTCCTGGCCCACCCCTCCGTCATGGAAGTCGCCGTCATCCCGGTCTCGGACTCACGCTGGGGCGAGGTGCCCAAGGCTCTTGTCGTGCTCAAGACCGGCCTGACCGCTACCGAAGCCGAGCTGATCGCGTTCAGCCGCAACTGCCTGACGCACTACAAGTGCCCGAAGAGCGTCTTGTTCGTCGAGCACCTGCCGAAGACCGGCACCGGCAAGGTCCTCAAGAAGAACCTGCGCGCCCAGTACGAGGCGGCGGAGGCGGGTGTGCTGGCGCGAGGGTAGAGGGGAAAGGGTGAAGAGTGGAGGGTACCCTTCATCTCACGTTCGAGACAAGGGTTTTCAGGGCGCGAGCTCCGGGGCTTTTCCCCGTCCCCCTTGACCCTTCCCCGCTCCAGCC
>CAXTTW010000080.1:0-8437 GCA_964247255.1 uncultured Acidobacteriaceae bacterium | reverse complement strand
GGCCAGATAGCTCAGTGGTAGAGCGCGGCCCTGAAAAGGCCGGCGTCGGCGGTTCAATCCCGTCTCTGGCCACCATTCTTCAGCAACTTACTCGGCGTGAACAGGCTCACATCCAGTTCCTTGCGGAGCACCGCGCAGCGAGCGGCCGGCTTTCACGATTCCTCTCAGCAAACCGAGAACCCGCGACACGAGCGGCAGCTTCGGTGCCGCGCCAACGATTTGGCAACAGCGCGAGCGCCGAGGCCCCTCGTTCAGCAGAACCCTTGGGCAGCTATCTTCGCGGGGCGCGGCTTGCCGAGGACGATGCGCCGCAAAGATGCACTGCCGCCGCCCCCGTTCGAGCTCCCGCGCAATAGGCGACGTACCGGGAGACCGGAGCTACAATCGGGCGATGAGCGATCAGCAACTGTATCTCGCGATCGGTGTACCGGCGTTGATCGGTATCGCCAACCTGGGCGCGGTGATCACGCTGGTGTTACGGTTCGCTTCCCGGGTGGAAGCGCGCATCGATAAGCTGGAAACCAAATTTGAGGCAAAGTTCGACCGGCTTGAAGCCAGGGTCGATCAAACCACCATTCGTCTCGAAGCCAAGATCGACCAAACGAATGGACGCATCGATCGCCTGGCTGAGGATTACACCCGCTTTTACGGGGAGCAGAAAGCGCAGGACGCCCGGATCGGCTCGCTGGAAGGACGCAACAAGCCGTAAAGCCGCGGAGGGCGGTGGACGAGTGTCCCCACGATGAGCGGGCCCGTGGGCGGCTTTCCGGCGAGCGCGCAGCCGCTTCGGCCTTCCCGGCATCCCTGCTAACCGGGGCGGCCGCTCTCGGGCGGCCTCAGCCACGCGACCAAGGGAGATTTCCAATGCCCGACACACAGGACACACCCGGTGCCGCATCCATCAATCCCGCGACCGGCGAGCTGATCGAGCGGTTCCCGTTCCAAACACAGGTGGAGATCGAGCAGCTGCTGGCCGGCGCGGAAGCCGCCTACCGCAGTTGGCGCGCGAAGACCACCCCGGAGCGCGCGGCCCTGTACGCGGCTTTCGCGGACGCGCTGCTCGCGCAAAAAGAGCCTCTAGCTGCGACCGTGACCGCGGAGATGGGCAAAACGCTCAAGGATGCGCGGGCCGAGGTGGAAAAGTGCGCGGCCACCACCAAGTGGTACGCCGAGCGCGGCCCGGCCATGCTGCGCGACGAGCCGGTGGAGGTCGAGGGCGACGACCGCGTGTACGTCTCCTACCTGCCCATCGGGACCATCCTGGGCGTCATGCCGTGGAACTTTCCCCTGTGGCAGGCAGTGCGCGCGGCGGTGCCTGTCATGCTTTCGGGCAACGGCTTTATCCTGAAGCCCGCGCCCAACACCATGCGGTGCGGCTACCTGCTGCGCGACGTGTGGGAGTTGTCCGGCCTGCCGAAGGGCCTGTTCTCGATCCTGAACACGGGCAACGACGGCATCGCGGCCGTGCTGGCCGACAAGCGCGTGGCCGGAGTCACGCTGACCGGGAGCATGCGCGCGGGCTCCGCCGTAGCCTCGCTCGCGGGCAAACTCATTAAAAAGTCGCTGCTGGAGCTGGGCGGCGCGGACCCTTTCATCGTCCTGGCCGACGCAGATCTGGGCAAGGCGGTCGAGAACGGGATCCTTGCCCGCTACAGCAACACCGGGCAGGTATGCCTCAACGCGAAGCGCTTCATCCTCGAAGCGCCGATCGCCGAGGAGTTCACCGCGCGCTTCGTGGAGGCGGTCGGCAAGCTCAAGATGGGCGACCCGCGCGACCCCGCGACCACCCAGGGCCCCATCGCCCGGGCTGACCTGCGCGACGGCATCCACGACCAGGTCAAGCGGTCGATGGAGGCCGGAGCGAAGCTGCTGGTCGGCGGCCGCAAGGTGGACGGACCCGGCTTCTTCTACGAGCCGACGGTGCTGGCCGAGGTCGCGCCAGGCATGGCGGCTTTCGACGAGGAGATTTTCGGCCCGGTCGCGGCCATCACCGTCGCGCGCGACGCGGAGCACGCGCTCGAGCTGGCCAACACCAGCGACCTGGGGCTGAGCGGCAATGTATGGACCGCCGACCTTGAAAAAGCGCGGGCCCTGGCGCGCCGCATGGAAACGGGCGGCGTGTTCATCAACGGCTTCACCGCGTCCAACGCGCGCGTCCCGGTGGGCGGCGTCAAGAACAGCGGGTACGGGCGCGAGCTGTCGCACTTCGGCATCCGCGAGTTCACCAATCCGCAGACGGTGTGGATCCGGCAGGTTGAAGCAACGTAGATCCGCGGTCTTCCGCAGTGGCCGGCAAGGGAACGGCACGAAACATGAAGGCGTGGTTAATCGCGCCGCGCCTGGGTAACGCTTCCCGCACGTCTGTGCATCGCAGGTATCAAAATGCGCAGGGAGCACAAAACGTCCATGCCCCAGCAGAGCATTCGTGAGTCCATTGCCGGCAGAAAACGAGCCGGCCTCGTCAGGCGCATCACCGACGAGAAACGGGTCGACGTGACCGACCTGCCCGTGCTGCCCATGGTTTCCCTGTCCCGCCACTACCCCAAGGACCGCCACGCTTACCTGAATGACACCAACCTCGTGGGCGTGAACGCCGAAAACGGCTTCACCGGCCGAGACATGGACCGCTTCATCTATCGGTCCAACAACGAGGTCGGCATCGACATACGCAGCACCGCACGCCGGGCGCGCATCGCGGCCAAGCACCCCGGCAAGCGTGGCAGGAACATGCCGAACGCCGTGCCGGCAGGTGCCGCGCGGCTCAACCGGCTCCAGGCGGACTTGGGCGGCTTCGGCGCGCTGCCGGTTCCCTGCAGCGGTGCGCGGAACGAGCGCGCGAGCTGGGAGCGGAGCCTGCGGCTGCTCGTGGAGGAGGTCCTGCCCCGCTGCGCGGATGCTTTGGAGACCGTGGGAGCGCGCGCATGAGCTACGTTGCGTTCGCCACCGATCGGTTTGACGCAGTGGCGGCCTTTTACGGCGAGACGCTCGGCTTCCCGGCCGTTGCGAGCTGGGACCGCGAGCGGGGCCGGGGCCGGAGCTTCGACCTCGGCGGCGGCTTGCGGCTTGAAGTCCTGGACAACCGGCGCGAGCCCTCTCCCGCCGGGCTTGCCGACCTCGCCGAGCGCGGGCGCGTCCACGTCGTGGTCGAGGTCGAGGATATCCAAGCTACATGGGCGGCGGCCCGGCTAAGAATGGAGTCCGCTGCCGCGCCGGCGCGCACCAGCTGGGGCGCTTCGGTCTTCCAGGTCCACGACCCGGACGGCGTGCCCGTCACCTTCCTTCAGTGGCATGCCGCCGGGCAGGCCTAACCACCGACGAACCACCAGCCGCGGCATCGGGAGAACAACACCATGGCATCCTCCACACACAAGGTCCGCATCCATGCACAGCCGGACGCCGTTTTCGCGGCCATCGCCACCGAGAAGGGCCTGAAGTCCTGGTTCACCGCGAACATCGAGGGCTCGCTCGAGCAGGGCGGCACGGCCCGGTTCGGCTTCCCGCACGGCGAGGTGTTCGAGTGGAAAACTACCGCGGCCGCGCCCATTGAAAAGATCGAGCGCGAGTGCGTATCCGGGCCAGGCGTGGCCAAGGGCACCAAAGTGATCTGGCGCGTCGAAGCCGAGGGGCAGGGCGGCACGGTGGTGCGCCTGGACCATACCGGCTGGCCCGAAGGCCATGAGGCGCTGGCCACCTGCAATACGCTTTGGGGCATGCTGCTGGGCCGCTTGCGCGAGTACGCCGAGACCGCCAAGGCCGCGCCGCTTTACAGCTGAGCGGACAATTTCAGAGCTCCGGGCAGTTTCGCCCGCAATGCATCAGCGACTTACGGGAGAAATCAGATGTCGACTTCAGCAACAATGAGCCGTCCCTCGCCGGGCACAGGCAGCCCGGTCAGCTTTCTGCTCGATACCAACCTAGGGCTGCACGCGGACCGCGAACCCTGGAAAGGGCTCTTCCTTTCGCTCGGCGTCGAGGTCGAACTGACGACCGACCTGGTCCACCTGGACAAGGAAATCGCGGCGCACAAACCGGACATGGCTTATATCCCGGCGGCGGACTTCCACCGGCTGTTCGGCAAGGGCGACCGCTACTATCGCGGGCTTCTCATCGCTACCTCGAGGTTCACCGGCCAGCCCAGGCTCAAAAGCCTGCTGGTGGTCCGCAACGACGACCCGGCCGAAAGCATGGACGACCTCCAGGGCGCGAAGTACGCCTACATCAACCGGTCTTGCTCGTCGAGCTACTTTCCCCCGGCCTTGATCCTGAACAAAAAAGGCAAGAAGCTGGAAGAGTTTCTCGATATCACTCAGGTCAAGGTAGGGCCCACCTGGCAGGAACTGGTCGACGCGGTGGTGAACGGCGAGGCGCGCGCGACCATGATCCTCGAGGACACCTGGAAGCTCGACCCGAAGAACGCCGAGACCACCAAGGTGATCGGCGAGTACACGGGCGGCACCCCGGCGGTGGTGGTTGTGCGTGACGGGCTGGATGAAGCGCTGGTGAAGAAGGTGCTCGATGCCCTGCTCGCCTGGGTGCCGGAGTGGGACGGCGGCGTGTACGGCCCGCTCAAGCCCTTCTATAACTCCGACATCTACTTTTTCTTCCACGAGCTGGACGCGCTGCCGCCGGGGTTGTAAACGCCTTACGCTCTTCCGCGCCCTTGTTTAGGGTTGAGCGCGACATCATTCCAGCCCGGAGAAGACCCATGCCCGACGCACCCAACCCGCAGATCCAAGACGGCCATTACGAACCCGGCACCCTGCTCGAAGACGGCAAGTTTCGGGTCGAGTTCGACTCCATGGGCCAGGTCAAGGTACCGGCGGACAAGCTTTGGGGCGCGCAAACCGAGCGCTCGCTTTACCACTTCTCCATCGGCCACGACAAGATGCCGATCGAGGTGTACCACGCGTACGGGTTATTCAAGAAGGCTGCGGCCATCGTGAACGAGCGCTTGGGCCGCCTGCCGAAGGACAAGGCCGATCTGATCGTGAAGGCGGCCGAGGAAGTCATCGCAGGCCACCTCGACGAGCATTTTCCGCTTTACGTGTGGCAGACCGGCTCCGGCACGCAATCGAACATGAACATGAACGAGGTCCTGTCGAACCGCGCCATCCAGATGGTGCAGGGCAAGCTCGGCACGCAGACGCCGGTCCACCCGAACGACCACGTCAACATGTCCCAGTCTTCGAACGATTCGTTCCCGTCGGCCATGCACATCGCCGCCGTCAAGGAAATCAAGGAGTCGTTGATTCCCAAGGTAAGCCTGCTGGCCGCGACGATCGAGCGCAAGGCCGACGACTGGGCGGACATCGTCAAAATCGGACGGACCCACTTGCAGGACGCCGTGCCGCTCACCGTCGGGCAGGAGTGGTCGGGCTATGCGGTGCAGGTGCGCAATGCGCTGCGGCGCATCGAGCAATCGCTCGACGGCCTGTATGAGCTCGCCGCCGGGGGCACCGCAGTAGGCACGGGCCTTAACGCGCCTCCAGGCTTCGACATCGAAGTCGCGCGGGAGATCGCGACGCTCACCGGCTATCCTTTCGTGACCGCGCCTAACAAGTTCGAGGCGCAGGGCTCGCTCGACGCGATGGTCGCCGCGCACGGCGCGCTCAAGAATCTCGCGGTGCCGCTGATGAAGATCGCCAACGACATGCGCTGGCTCGCTTCCGGCCCGCGCTGCGGCCTGGGCGAGCTGATCCTGCCCGACAACGAGCCCGGCTCCTCCATCATGCCCGGCAAGGTGAACCCGACCCAGGCCGAGGCGCTGGTGATGATCGCGATCCAGGTCATCGGCGACGACGCGGCGGTCGCGTTCGCGGGCTCGCAGGGCAACTTCGAGCTAAATGCCATGCGGCCCATTATCATCAACAACTTTCTTCACTCGGCGCGGATCCTGGCCGACGGAGCGGAGAAGTTCCGTCTCCACTCGGTCGAGGGCACGGAGGTGAACCGGGAGCGGATCGCCGAGTTCCTCGATCAGTCCCTGATGCTGGTCACCGCGCTGTCGCCGGTCATCGGCTACGACAACGCGGCGAAGATCGCCCACGACGCCCAGCACGCGGGATCCACGCTGAAAGAAGCCGCGCTCAAGAGCGGGCTCATCGATGAGAAGAAGTTCGACGAGGTCGTCGACCCGAAAAAGATGATCTCCAACCGCGCCGGCTAGGCGCTTTCCAACAACAGGAGCCTCGCCATGCCCGCAATTTCAGGAACCGCCCTTCTCCGCGACCCCGCCCTCAACCGTTCGACTGCTTTTACGCCCGAGGAGCGCGAGCGGAACCACCTGACCGGCCTCTTGCCGCCGCGCGAAGAAACGCTGCGGCAGCAGGTGGAGCGCTGCCTCCTGCAGCTCGGCAAGAAGCCGAACGACCTGGAGCAGTACATCTACCTAGCCCAGCTGGCTGAGAGCAACCAGACTCTGTTCTACGCCGTGCTCGGGTCGGACCCGGCGCGCTTTCTCAAGATCGTCTACGACCCCACCGTCGGGCAGGCCTGCCAGGAGTTCGGCCACATTTATCGCAAGCCCAACGGCATGTACATCTCGCTCGACCAGCGGGGCAAGGTGAAGGAGGTGCTGGCCAACTGGCCCGTCAAGGACGTGCGCTTCATCTGCGTCAGCACCGGCGGCCGGATTCTCGGGCTCGGCGACCTGGGCGCGAACGGCATGGGCATCCCGATCGGCAAGCTCCAGCTCTACACGGCCTGCGCGCAGGTGCCGCCCGATGGGCTGCTGCCGGTGCTGCTGGACTGCGGCACCGAAAATCAGAGCCTGCTCGACGACCCGCTCTACCTCGGGCTGAAGCAGCACCGGCCCTCGGTCGAGGACCTCGATTCGTTCTTCCAGGAGTTCGTCGACGCCGTCCAAGATTTGTACCCCAAGTGCTGCATCCATTTCGAGGATTGGAAGGGCGTGGACGCGATCCGCCTGCTGGCCCGCTACGTCGACACCATCTCCTGCTACAACGACGACATCCAGGGCACCGGCTCCATCACGGTCGCGGGGCTGTACAACGCGCTCAAGATCACCAAGGGCGCGCTGAAAGACCAGCGCGTCCTGTTCTTCGGCGCGGGTTCGGCGGGCATCGGCATCGCGAACATGATCGTCTCCGCCATGAAGCTTGAGGGGCTGTCCGTCGAGCAGGCCGAGAGTCAAATCTCCATGTTCGACGTGGACGGCCTGCTCGAGCCCTCGCGCAAGGACCTTTCGCCCGAACAGGGGAAGTACGCGCACAAACGAAATCCTTCGAAAGACTTGGTTGCGACCATCGATGACCTGAAACCGACTGTCCTCATCGGCGTTTCGACCGTCGGCGGCACCTTTACTCAGCAGGTCATTGAGGCGATGAGCAAACACAACGACCGGCCCGTCATCTTCGCGCTCTCGAACCCCACGGAGAAAGCCGAGTGTACCGCCGAGCAGGCCTACAAGTTCTCAAAGGGCAAGGCTGTGTACGCGGCTGGCGTACAGTTCGACAATGTCGAGCTCGACGGAAAGACCTACGAACCCGCCCAGGCCAACAACTTCTACATCTTCCCGGCCGTCGGCATGGCGGTGTACGCGACCGAGGCCAAACGCGTCCCGGACGAGATCTTTCTGGCCGCCGCGCGCGCCACCGCCGACCAGGTAAGCCCGGCGGAGCTGGAGCGGGGTAGACTGTTCCCACCGCAGTCCAACATTCAGGCCGCTTCCGTGATCACTGCTGTCGCCTCTGCCGAGCGCATCTTTTCGCTCGGCCTGGCGCGGATTGAAAAGCCGGAGTCGGTCTACCACCTTATAGGCTCGCTGCTGTACAGACCCGAGTACCCCTCGGCGAAATGAGCTTGGAAGTCCGCTGGTCCTTGGCTGCCGCCGCCTTGTACGCTTTCGCGGGTGGATACGCCGATGCGGCGGGTTACCTGCTGGTTCGGACCTTCACCGGCCACGTCACCGGCAACCTCGTCCTGCTCGCACTGGCCTTGCTGACCGGCCACGCCGCGGCGATTGCCCCGCGTGTGCTCGCCGTCGCCGGCTTCTCCCTGGCCACGGGCGTGGGCTTTCGTCTTTCAGCGAGCGGCAGCGTCCGCTCGCTGGCCTTGAGCTTCGCGGTGCAGGCGTTGCTGCTGCTGCCGGCCGGCTTCGCGGCGGCGCGGACGCACCCTTTGTACCTGATCCTCGCGCTTCCGCTCGCGCTCGGCATCCAGAACGGGGTCATCACTTCCATCGGCGGCGTTTCACTCCACACCACCTTTCTTTCAGGCGACGTGACCTCCCTGATCGCGAAATGGGCGCGACCCCAGGCACCGAAGCCCGCGCCCAAAGCGACCAAATCGGAGACGGTTCCGGTGCTGTCCGCGGTGGCGGCCTGCTTCTTCCTCGGCGCGCTCGCGGCCGGTGCCCTCCACCCGATTGTGGCCGAGCGCCTGCCCGCGCTGCTGCCCCTGCCGCTCGCGGCGGCAG
>CAXTTW010000079.1:0-8443 GCA_964247255.1 uncultured Acidobacteriaceae bacterium | reverse complement strand
GCCCTCGGGCGGGGGACAGAGGGGGCCCGGCGGACAGGGCGGCCCGGGTGGGCCGCGGCCCCCGCGTCCGGGCGGCGGTGGCGGCAGGAAGTTTTTCCGGCGCAAAAAGGTCTGCAAGTTCTGCGTGGAAAAGATTGAAGCGATCCCGTACCGGGACGTGCGCCTCCTTCAGCAGTTCGTGGCCGAGCGCGGCAAGATCACCCCGCGCCGGCTGACCGGGGTGTGCACCACGCACCAGCGGCGGCTGACCCGCGCCATCAAGCAGGCGCGCAACATCGCGCTGCTTCCCTTTGCGGCGCGCTACTAATTTTCGGCTAACGGAGAACAGCAATGGAAGTGATTCTGAGGGAAGACCTGGACAATCTGGGCCAGCGCGGCGAGGTGGTCAAGGTGGCCGACGGCTACGGCCGCAACTACCTGCTGCCGCGCAAGCTGGCCATGCAGGCCACGACGGCGAACAAAGCCGTGATCGAGCAGATGAAGCAGTCGGCGGTGCGGCGCTCGGCGAAGGAAAAAGGCGAGGCGGAAGGCCAGGTGGCGGCTTACGAGGCGCTGCAGCTCGACTTCCGGCGCAAGGTGGGCGAGAACGAGCAGCTGTTCGGCTCGGTGACCTCGTCCGACATCGCGCAGGCATTGGAAGCGCACGGGTTCACGATCGACCGGCGCAAGATTCAGCTCGAAGAGCCGCTGCGGCAGTTGGGCGAGTTCCAGATCCCTGTGCGCCTGCACCGCGAGGTGACGGCGCGGGTGACGGTGATGGTGGAGGCGGAGGCGTAGAAAGGGCGGGCGTTCCCCTGTTCGCATTTTGACGAAGGGAACGCCTCCTCTTTTCAGTTTCAGCGACGGCAGAATTGAAGCCTGTCTCAAAGGGATGGAACGAGCTTGCGTAAGTCCGTAGCCGAGATGCTTGCCGAAGCACTACGGGAAGTGGGGGTCTTGATCCTGGTGTTCGCACTCCTGGATCGTATCGTTGCCGGCAAGATCACGGTAATGTGGACCATGACGGCATTTCTTGCCAGCTTCGTTTTCTTCACGCTGGGTTGCATGCTTGAGAGGAGGCGTTCCGATGCGTGAGTTTCTTCAGGAGTACGGTTCGCTGCTGATGGGATTCGTCATAGCTCTTTGCATGTTCATGGTGGGCATGGTGAGTATCTGGCGCGATGAAGCTCGCCGGAAGAAAATCGCCGGTACAAAGCAGAGCGGACAGCATGGACACGATCTGCCGTCGATCCGCAACTGATCGCCGCGCAACCGATAGTGTGCGCCGCCCCGCTCGGGGCGGCTTTGTTCGCCGGAAAGGATTTACACCCATGCCCAAGCCCATCGGGATTTACTACGAGCAGCCCCACTGGTTTAAACCCTTGTTCACGGAGATGGACCGGCGCGGCATCGCCTATGAGCGCATCGACGCGGTCGCGCACTGCTATGCGATCGAGGACAGGCCGGAGGAGCGGTACTCGCTTGTCGTGAACCGGATGAGCCCTTCGGCATGGAACCGCGGGCACGGCGACGCGATCTTCTACACGCTCGGCTACCTAGACCACCTCGAAGCACGCGGCGTGCGGGTGATCAACGGCGCGCGGGCGTTCCGCTCGGAGCTGTCGAAGGCCTCGCAGCTTTCCATGCTTGACGAGCTGGGGCTTGCCTACCCGAAGGCGCGGGTGATTCACCGCGCGTCGCAGGCGGCCGCTGCGGCGGAAGGCCTGCGCTTTCCGGTGGTGGTCAAACCGAATATCGGCGGGTCGGGGGCGGGCGTGGTCCGGTTCGATCGCCCGGAGCAGATTGCCCCCGATACGATCGATTTGGGCATCGACGCGACCGGGCTGGTGCAGGAGTTTATCCCGGCGCGGGGCGGGTACATCGTCCGGTGCGAGGTGCTGGACGGCAAGTTTCTGTACGCTATCAAGGTGCACATAACCGGGGAGACGTTCGACCTGTGCCCGGCGGATATCTGCAGGACCACGGGCGGGGTTGAGCTCAATCGCGCCGCCTGCGCCCTGGACGCGCCAAAGTCGGGCATCCGGGTCGAGGGCTACCAACCGCCCAGGCAGGTGATCGCGGATGTCGAGCGCATCATGGCGGCCGCCGGCGTGGAGCTGGGCGGGGTCGAGTACATGCTGGACGACCGGGACGGTGACGATGCCCGGCCGCTGTATTACGACATCAACGCGCTCTCCAACTTCGTGGCGGACGGCGTGAACGTTGTCGGCTTTGATCCATTCGGGAAATTGGTGGATTGGCTTGTCGCCGAGGTGGCGAAGACTGAGCCCGCACTCGCCGGGAGTGCTCACTGATGCGCTACGGGTTCTGGATGCCCGTCTTCGGAGGCTGGCTGCGCAACGTCGAGGACGAGGGGATGGAGGCGAGCTGGGCGTATACCAAGCGGCTCGCGCAGCGGTCGGAGCAGCTGGGGTACGACCTTTCGCTGATCGCCGAGTTGAACCTGAACGACATCAAGGGGCCGGAAGCGCCGTCGCTCGACGCCTGGTCGACGGCGGCGGCGCTCGCGGCCGTGACGGAGACGCTGGAGATCATGGTCGCGGTGCGGCCCACCTTTCACAACCCCGCGCTGCTGGCCAAGCAGGCGGCGAACATCGACCACATCAGCAACGGGCGGCTGACGCTGAACGTGGTTTCCAGCTGGTGGGCGGACGAAGCGACGAAGTACGGCATTGCGTTCGACCAACACGACGACCGGTACGCGCGCACCAGCGAGTGGCTGGACGTGGTGGACGGCTGCTGGCGCGAGCAGGGGTTCACCTACAGCGGACAGTACTACGGCGTGCGGGGGAACCTGCTCGCCCCCAAGCCGGTGCGGCAGCCGCGTCCAACGCTGTACGCCGGCGGCGAAAGCGAGACCGCGAAAAACCTGATCGCGGGCAAGTGCGACGCCTACCTAATGCACGGGGATCCTCCATCGCGGGTGGGTGAGAAAATCCGCGACATGCGCGAGCGGCGGGAACGAGCCGGTCTGCCGCCGATGGTCTTCGGCGTGGCCGGGTACGCAGTTGTCCGGGAAACGGCGGAAGCCGCTCGGGCCGAGGTGATGCGGATCACCGACGTGCGGCAGTCCGCGCAGGGCTACCAGAACTACCAGCAGTGGCTCGCCGGTTCAAACCTGGAGCAAACAGTTTCGCTGGAGGACTATTCCGTCTCGAACCGGGGGCTGCGCTCCGGGTTGGTGGGCACTCCCGCGCAGGTCCGGGCACAGGTCGCGGCGTTTGAAGAGGTCGGGTGCGATCTCCTGTTGCTGCAGATGTCGCCGCAGATGGAAGAGATGGAGCGGTTCGCCGCGGAGGTGATGGGCTGAATGGGCGTCACTTGCGGGCCGGTCCGAAGCGAAGTGGAGTTCGCGGCGGTCGAGGCGCTGTTGCGGGAGTATTTCGCCTGGCTCTTGCGGGTGGGATGGAACCGTCAAGGTGCCGATGGGTATGCGGCGGAGCTTGCGAGGATGCGCGCCGAATATGCTCCGCCGGCCGGCAATCTGTTTCTCGCTCGCGGCAACCGGGGAGAGGCCTTGGGCTGTGCCGGGATGCGGCCGGCCGCCATGCCCGGCGCGTGTGAGATGAAGCGGCTGTTCGTACGCGAAGCCGCGCGCGGGACCGGGACCGGCCGGGCGCTGGCCGAGGCAGTCATGCAGTTCGCCGAGGCTGCCGGGTACAAAACCCTTCTGCTCGACACCTTGCCCACCATGGTTTCCGCGCGCTCTCTTTATGGCTCGTTGGGGTTCGAGCCGGTCGCGCCCTACTACGGTGATCCGCTGCCGGGGGTGCTGTTCTTCGGCAAGAATCTCAGGATCAGCACATGAAATAGCCCATGGAACCGGCGCGCGGCACTATCTGGCGCAGCTGCCACAAGCCACCGGGGGAACGAGCCTTGACGTCGCAGCACCTCCTACCGGGTCCGCACCGGCCCCTTCTGTTCCGTCCGCCTCGTTCGGGCCCGCCCGAAAGCGGGGCCCGTCTTTTTCCTATCCTTCTCGTCCTTGCAGGAGCTGCGTTGTCCCCAGCTCGGGCAGAGAGAACGTCTTCTGTTCTATTGAGTGTCGAGCGAGTCAGGTGCGGGCAACGCGCGACTCCCAACCTGCTACTGCAGCAGTTCCCGCACCGGCTTCCATTGCTTGCCTTGCGAATCGGCGACGGGCTCGCAGCACAAGTGGCCGGCATGGGTGTTGACCCCCTCCGCCAGTCCCGCATCGGCGAGCAGCGCCGCGCTCACGCCCTTGGCCAGCCGCTTCAAGTATGGGAAGGTCGCGTTGGTCAGGGCCAGGGTCGAAGTGTTCGGCACCGCGGCCGGCATGTTGGTCACGCAGTAATGGACAACCCCGCTAACCTCGTAGGAAGGATCGGAGTGGGTCGTGGGGCGAGCCGTTTCGATGCAGCCGCCTTGGTCGATTGCGACGTCCACGATCACCGCGCCTTTCTTCATGCCCCGAACCATTTCCGCCGTGACGATCTTGGGCGCAGCCGCGCCGGGGATCAGCACGCCGCCGATGACCAGATCCGCCGAGCGCACGGCTTCGGTCACGTTATGCAGGTTCGAGGCCAGGGTGAAGACACGGCCCGCGAAGATGTCGTCGAGTTCGCGCAGACGATGGAGATTGCGGTCGACGATGGTGACCTTTGCGCCCATGCCGAGCGCGATCTTCGCGGCATTGGTGCCGACGATGCCGCCGCCGACGATGCACACGTCCGCCGGGGGTACGCCCGGGACGCCGCCCAGCAGCAGGCCCCGGCCGCCATTGCCTTTCTGCAGGTATGCCGCGCCCACCTGGACGCTCATGCGCCCGGCCACCTCGCTCATAGGGGTCAGCAGCGGCAGGGTGCCCAGGGTATCCGTAATGGTCTCGTAGGCAATGCCGGTGACCTTGCGGTGAAGCAGCTTGTCGGTCAGCTCCGGCAACGGAGCCAGGTGCAGGTAAGTGAACAGCGTTAGGTCCGGGCGGAAGTAGCCATACTCCTTCTCGGTCGGCTCCTTGACCTTGACGACCGTTTCGGCGTTGGCCCAAACATCGGCGGCCGCCCCGACGATCTCGGCTCCGACGGCCTGGTACTCGTCATCGGTGAAGGCGGAAAGCTCGCCCGCCCGCTGCTCGACAAGGATGGTGTGGCCCTCTGCCCGAAGCTCCCTGGCCCCCGCCGGGGTGAGCGCGACGCGCGTTTCGTGGTCTTTGACTTCCTTAGGAACGCCGATGATCATGGCTTGATCATAATTGGCGGGCGAGCACGGGCGGCGCGGGCCAGGATGCGTCGGCGAAGGTCGCAAGCGCCGGCTTGGCGAAGAGGTAGCCCTGGAATAATTCGACGCCATGGTCGAGGAGTACGTCGAATTCGGAGCGGGTTTCGATGCCCTCGGCGATCAACCTGATCCCGAGCTCGCGGCACAGCGAGACGACGGCGCGAAGGATGGCGCGGCTGGCCGGCCGCGTATCGATGTCGCGGATGATCTTCATGTCGAGCTTGACGATGTCGGGCTGAAACTCGGCCAGCAGATTGAGCCCCGCGAAGCCGGCCCCGAAGTCATCGATCGCGGTCTGGAGCCCGTGCTTGCGGTACTCGCGAAAGATGCTGACCAAGTGGGCGCGATCCGCGACCTGCTCGCCCTCGGTGACCTCGAAAATGATGCGGGTCAACGGCGTGCCGACCCGGGCGGCGGTTTCGAGCGTCTTGCGGATGCAGGTCTCCGGACGATACACGGCTCCGGGGATGAAGTTGATGGAAACGGTCCTGGGGTCGCCCGGGCTCAGGGCGGAGGCCATCTCAATCGCGCGGACGCGGCAGGCTTGGTCGAAGGCGTACATGTTGGCGCTGTTAACCTGCGCCAAGACGCTGCCCGCGGACTGGCCTTCCGGACCGCGTACCAGGGCCTCATACGCGAAAACGCCTTCGCGGCTCAGGATAGGTTGAAACGCCATGGTGAACGGGAATGGCGATTCCTCGCCGGACCGGCAGGCGCCGCAGCTCTGGTTGGACAGGACGTTCACGATCGAAACCTCGCACCCCTTTAAATTTCTCGCGTGTCTTCCTTATCGGCACAAACTCGCGGTCAGTCGAGAGTACTTTCGTACTCTTTTTCTAAATGTTCGACAGATTACGAACGAAGTTACGCCGGTAATGTGCAATTCCGCAAGGGATTTTCAGTAATGAAAAGGCCGATTGCGATATCGGGGCTACAATGATGGTCACCTCCGGGAGTGCTCGCCAGCTTCATGCCATTCAATGGGTACAGCTCACGTTCGTCGCGGTCGCACGGAATGCGCTCGCTGTTCAGCCTCTTTTCGAGCGACCTCGCCATCGATCTCGGCACCGCTAATACGCTTGTTTACGCGCGGGGCAAGGGCATCGTCGTCAACGAACCATCGATTGTCGCGATCAACAAGAACACCGGCGAAGTTGAGGCGGTCGGCAAGGAAGCCAAGGAGATGCTGGGCCGCACGCCGGGCAATATTGTGGCCATCCGCCCCATGAAGGACGGGGTGATCGCGGACTTCAAGATCACCGAGAAGATGTTGAACTACTTCATCCAGAAAGCGCACAACCGCAAGATGCTGGTGCACCCGCGCATTGTGATCGGCGTGCCTTCGGAGATCACGCAGGTGGAAAAGCGCGCGGTCGAGGACTCCGCCTATCGCGCCAAGGCCAGCGAGGTGTTCCTGGTCGAACAGGCCATGGTCGCGGCCATCGGCGCGGGTCTCCCCATCACCGAGCCGCAGGGCAACATGGTCGTGGACATCGGCGGCGGCACGACCGATATCGCGGTGATTTCGCTCTCCGGCATCGTCTACTCGCGGTCGGTCCGCATGGCCGGCAACCAGATGGACGAGCAGATCATGAACTATCTGAAGCGCAAGTACAACCTGCTGATCGGGGAGCGTACGGCGGAGCAGATCAAGATCGAGATCGGGTCCGCCTACCCACTGGACAAGCCCTTGGTCATGGAGATCAAGGGGCGCAATTTGATCGAGGGTGTCCCGAAGACCATTCAGATTGAGGATTCTGAAATTCGCGAAGCACTGGCCGAGTCGATCTCGACGATCATGAACGCCATTCGCGTGGCGCTGGAGCGGACGCCTCCGGAGCTTTCCGCGGACATTTCCGACCGGGGGATTGTCCTGACCGGCGGGGGGGCATTGATCAAGAATTTGGATAAGCGCATTCGCGAGGAGACCGGTCTGCCGGTTTCGGTCGCTGACGACCCACTGGCTTCGGTGGTTCTGGGCACGGGAAAGATGCTGTCGGACTTCCGCCTGCTGCGTAAAATCAAGATCGACTAAGGCTCGATCCGCGCATGGAAACGTTTTTCGGACGCTACAGGAACGTGTTGACTCTGGCGCTCGTGCTGTTGCTCGAGTTTGTGCTGCTGGCCGTCCAGGTCCGGCCGCGTCTGCCGGGCGCGTATGTGGCGGACCAGAATGGGGTCAAGGCGTTGAAGCTGGGCGTGAGCTCGGTGGTGCTGCCGCCGGAGCGCGCGCTGCATCGCGGCGGCAAGGGCGCGCGGGGGCTTTGGTCCAGCTACGTGGACCTGGTCGGTGTAAAGCAAGAAAACGAGCGGCTCCAGCTTGAAAACCAGCAGCTGCAGCTGGAGCAGGCCGCGCTGGCCGAGGACGCGCGGCAAGGGCAGCGGCTCCAGGAACTGCTGGCGTTCAAGCAGCATTATTTGGATACGACGGTGCCCGCCCAGGTCGTCGGGGCGAGCGGGTCGGATCTGGAACGGCTGGTGTTCATCGACAAAGGCTCGGCGGACGGGCTGGCCGCGGGAATGCCGGTGCTGACGCCGGACGGGATCGTGGGGCGTATCCGCGAGGTCGCGCCGCACTCCGCGCAGGTGCTGCTCATCTCGGACCCAACGAGCGCGACCGGCGTGCTGATGGAGCAAACGCGAACCCGGGGTGTGCTCAAGGGAGATGCGGCGGGCCGTCCAGAGATTGTGAATCTGATCCCGGATGACCGAATCAAGCCGGGTCAGATGGTGTTGACTTCGGGCGGCGACCAGATTTTTCCACGCGGGCTGCCCGTAGGGGTCATCGAGAAGACGGTGCCGGATTCCCTGAACCAGCCCTTGGTGGACGTGATCCTGAAGCCGGCCGCGAACCTAAGCCAGCTCGAGGAAGTGCTGGTTGTGACCGGGACCGCACCGGCGCCATCGGCGAAAGCGCGCCGGGATTTAGTCAGAAGCGAGGGTGCCGCGGCGGCGATCAAAGCCTCCGCGGCCGAGAAAGCAGCGGCGGCGGCAGAGGCGGCGCTCGAAGCCCAGAGGGCTTCGGACATCCTGGCGCAAAGGCTCCCAAGCGCGGCGAACGTTGAAAATCCCGATGCGCCGGATGCTGCCCCCGGTGCTTCGCCGGCAACGGCGGACTCAGCGGCGGCTCCCCTCCATCCCCCCTCCGCGCTCCATGCGGACCACTACTCGCCGGGCGCGGCACCCAAGGCGGCGGATCTGACAC
>CAXTTW010000078.1:0-8476 GCA_964247255.1 uncultured Acidobacteriaceae bacterium | reverse complement strand
GCCCGGATGCACGGCCACGCTCAACAGATTGCCCGCCGCCCCGGTCAGCACGTACACGGCGACAAGGCCGAGGGGACCCAGCAGCGGCTCGCCCAGCAGGCCCAGGTTCCACAGGCACCACATGTTGGTCGCCAGATGCAGCAGGCCGACGTGCACGAATGCGGCACTGACCAGCCGCCACCACTCCCCGTTGAGCAGCACGGCCGGCCCGAAGTCCGCGCCCCAGCGCAGCAGCTGGTCCGGCCTCGGCGAGGTGAGCGAAACGCCGCTCGCGAGCATCGCGACGAAAACGGCCACGTTGATCCCGAGCAGCCCGTAGGTCGCGGGGGCTTCGGCCCATCGGCGGCCCGCGCGCGCGTCCAGCACCCGCGCGGGTTCACTCGCCGCCGGGGCCAGCACCTCTGCCGGGGGTTGAAACTCGTCGGTCGCGCGCTCGTCCGCCATGGCTCTACCCTAGCCTTGGACGCAAACGGCGGCAAATTACTTTGGTTCGCGCCCGCCGGACCCCTCCGCGCCTTCGTACAATCAATCTTTCCCCCTGAAGGACGGATCGAGCGATGAACGAGATGAAACCGGTGCGGCGCGCCCTGCTGAGCGTCACCGACAAAGATGGGCTGGTGCCGTTCGCGCGCAGGCTCGCCGCCCATGGCGTGGAGCTGGTCTCAACGGGAGGCACCGCGCGGGCGCTGCGCGAGGCCGGGCTCTCGGTCCGCGACATCGACGACCTGACCGGCTTTCCGGAGATGCTCGACGGACGGGTCAAGACGCTGCACCCCAAGGTCCATGGAGGCATTCTGCACATCCGCGCCAACCCGGAGCACCGGGCCGCCGTGGAAGCGCATGGGATCGAGCCGGTCGACATGGTCGTGGTGAACCTGTACGCCTTCGAGAAGACAGCCGCGCGGGCCGGGGTCGCTTTCGCCGAGTTGATCGAGACCATCGACATCGGAGGCCCGTCCATGCTGCGGTCGGCGGCCAAGAACTTCGAGGATGTGGCCGTGGTGACCGACCCCGCCGACTATGAGGGCCTGATCGCCGAGATGGCCGCGCATGAGGGCCGCTTGACCCGGGCCACGCGCTGGCGTTTGGCCCGGCAGGCTTTTGCCACGACCGCCGCGTATGACACGGCGATTGCGAATGCGCTCGACCGGCTGGGAAACGAGGGAGGCGGCGAGCCTCCCTCGACCATCGAGGCAGACCTGCCCCATGAACTTCCGCGCACGCTGCGCCTGGTCCTGCCGCGTACCGCGACGCTGCGTTACGGAGAAAACCCGCACCAGAGGGCCGCGCTCTACGCCGATGGCTCGAAGCGCGGCGTGGCCGGAGCCCTGCAGCTGCAGGGCAAGGAGCTCTCGTACAACAACCTGGTCGATTTGGACGCGTGCTGGGAGCTGACGCGGGAGTTCCCGGCCGAGGATGCGGCGATGGTCGCGATCATCAAGCACACCAACCCGTGCGGGGCGGCGACGGGCGCGTCCGTGCTGGAAGCGTATACAAAGGCGCTGGCAGCGGACCCGGTTTCAGCCTTCGGCGGGGTGCTCGGGGTCAACCGCGAGATCGACGAGGCTGCCGCGGAGGAGATCGCGAAGTTGTTCGTGGAGGCGATCGCCGCCCCGGCTTACACGCCAGGCGCCCGGGAGCGCTTCGCGGCGAAGAAGAATCTGCGCCTGCTCGAGATCGAGCACGCGGGCGGCGCGCAGGTTGTCAAGCACATCTCCGGCGGGCTGCTGGTGCAGGACGCCGACCGGCCCGGCGCGCCGGAGCTTCGGGTTGTGACCGCGCGCCAACCTTCGGCGGAGGAGTCGCGGGCGCTCCTGTTCGCGTGGCGCGTGTCGAAGCACGTCAAATCGAACGCGATCGTGTACGCGCGCGACGGGCAGACCGTAGGCATAGGAGCCGGGCAGATGAGCCGGGTAGACGCGGCGCGGTTCGGCGCGCAAAAGGCGGTGCTGCCGCTTGCCGGGACAGTTGCCGCCTCGGACGCGTTCTTTCCCTTCCCGGACGGGTTGGAGGTCGTCGCCGAGGCCGGGGCGACCGCGGTGATCCAGCCCGGCGGCTCCGTGCGTGACGCGGATGTGATCGCCGCCGCCGACCGCCTGGGTCTGGCGATGGTGTTCACGGGGGTGCGGCACTTCCGGCACTGAGGCGTTCCCGAAAGCGGCCGATTCCCGAAACGGAACCGGCTGCACCCGCTGATAACACAGTTTCAGCTTCTCCGCATCCCCGGGCCGTTTACAATCGTCCAAGTTGCAAGCTGCCCGCGATCCGGCGGCTGAAAGGCCGCCCGTGCGCCCCTCGCCCCAAACCCTCTCTCCCGCGCTCGCCCTGCTCTTTGCCGCTTCTTCGGCGCTCGCGCAGGCCAAACCGGCGGCAAGCCCGGCACCCAAGCAGGCCGAAGCGTACTACCACGCCATGCTCGCGCACAACTACGAGGAGCAGGCGGTACAGGGCGGCAAACCGGAGCTGGCCAACCAGGCGGTCGAGGAGTACAAGGCGGCGCTCGCGGCCGACCCTGCTTCCGCCACGCTGAGCAACGACCTGGCCGAGCTTTACTTCCGCACGGGCCGGGTTCGCGAGGCCATCGACGCCGCGCAGGCCGAGATCGCGCGCGATCCCAACTCGCTCGACGCGCACAAGCTGCTGGGCCGCATCTATCTGCGCTCGCTGGGCGACGCCTCCGGCGCGAGCGCGAACAGCGGTACCAGCGGCATGCTGTCGCTCGCGATCGCCGAGTACAACCGCATCCTCGCGCTCGAGCCCGGCAACATCGAGGACCACCTGCTGCTCGGGCAGCTGTACTCCTTCGCCAAGGACCCGGCGCACGCCCAGGAGCAGTTCGCCGCCGCTCAGAAGATCGACCCCCACTCCGAGGAAGTCGTGCTGAATATGGCGCGAATCGATACGGAGCAGGGCAACGTGCGCGGGGCCGTGCAGGCCCTAAGCGCCGTGCCCGACGCGGACCAGACGGCTAAGACCGAGTACGCGCTCGGCGCGAGCTACGACCAGCTGAAGGACACCCGGCACGCGATCGCGGCCTACCAGAAGTCGCTGGCGCTGGAACCGGACAACCTGGACGTGGAGCGGGCGCTGGCCGATGCGCTCCATCGCGACGGGCAGGACAAGCCCGCGCTTGAAGCCTACAACGACGTAATCGAGGGCGACCCGACGGACGCGAACGCCTACCTGCACGCCGCGGAGATCGAGCGCAAGGAAGGCCGGCTCGATGACGCGCTCGCCAACCTGAAAAAGGCCGCGCTGCTGGCCTCCGACTCGCTCGAAATCCGCTACAACGAAGCGCTGGTGTATGAGCAGCTCGGGCAGTTCCCCGAGGCGGAGCGCCTGCTGACCAAGATGGTCGCCGACGCGGAGCACTCCACGGGCGACTACTCGGTCTCCGAGAAAAACAACTATGCCCTCTTCGTCGACCACCTTGGCAACGTGTATCAGGGCGAGGGCCGCACCAACGACGCCATCGCAACCTTCGGCAAGCTCGTCCCGCTCGGCAGCGACTTCGCCGTGAGCGGCTACTTGGCCCAAACCGACGCCCTGCGCGAAACGCACCAATATGACCGCGCCACCGCGACCCTGCAGCAGGCGGTCGCGGAGCTGCCCAAGAACCGCGGCCTGAAGCTCGCGCTCGCCAACCAACTCGCCTCGACCGGCAAGTACGACGAGGGGGTCGAGATGGCGAAAAGCCTCCTGAACAACACCCCGCAGGACCGGGATGTGTACCTGTCGCTCGCGCAAATCGACCTGCACGCGAAGAAGTGGAAGGAAGCCGGGGAAGCGCTGGACCGGGCCGAGCAGCTGAGCGCCGCGCCAGAGCAGAAGGCGGGCGTGCTCATCGAGCGGGCGGTGGTCGAGGACCGGCAAAAGCACTACGACGCGGCCGAGGACAACTACAAGAAAGCGCTCGCGCTGGACCCGAACAACAGCGCCGCCCTGAACAACTACGGCTACCTGCTCGCCGACCGGGGCGTGCGCCTGAACGACGCGCTCGCGATGATTCAAAGGGCCGTGAAGTTGGACCCGCAAAGCTATGCCAACCTGGACTCCCTGGGCTGGGCCTACTACAAGCTGGGCCAGTACGCCCTGGCCGAGAACAACCTGCTCAAGGCGAGCCAGCACAGCAAGGAGGACCCAACCGTCCACGAGCACTTGGGCGACCTGTACGAGAAAACCGCGCGGCTCAAGCAGGCGGCCTCGCAATGGGAGGAGTCCCTGCGTCTATTTACGAGAACCGACCCCGCCGACGCCGAACCCGGCGAAGGCCAGCGTGTGCAAAAGAAGCTCGACTCAGCGCGGGTCAAGCTCGCGCGCGAAAGCTCCGGCGAGGACAAGTCCGCGAAGCACCCCTGAGAGGGTGCCGGGGCAGGGTCCGGGACTATCTGGTATGCATAGCAGGTGGTCGGCTCAACGCGAGCACCCGTCGCTTGCCGCGGCCGGGTTCCTTTCATGCACTCGTTTGGCGCTACTCTAAGGAAGCATGAGCTTCCCCTTACTCGCCTGCGCCGCGCCGGGCGAGTCCAGCAATCCGCTCGCCGCCCGCGCGCACCCGGAGCCGGAACACGCCTATCGCGCTCCCTTCGAGCGCGACCGGGCCCGCATCATCCATGCGCGCGCGTTCCGGCGGCTTGCCGGCAAGACGCAGGTGTTCTCCGCCGGAAGCCGGGCGGGAGAACCATCCGACCATTTTCGTTCGCGCCTGACCCACACCATGGAGGTCGCGCAGATCGCCCGAACCGTCGCCGCGGCGCTGGGCTTGAACCCGGCATTGACCGAGGCGCTCGCGCTGGTCCACGACATCGGCCATCCGCCCTTCGGCCACGCGGGCGAGCGGTCGCTCGATGCCTGCTTGCGCGAACATGGCCTGCACTTCGACCACAACCTCCACGCGCTGCGTATTGTCGAGCACTTCGAGCTGCGTTATGCCGGCTTCCCGGGGCTGAACCTGACCTTCGGGGTGCGCGAGGGCATCATCAAGCACTCGCGCGACTACACCGCGAGCGAGTACCCGCAGCTAGCGCCCTACTTGCTCGATCGGCAGCCGCCGCTTGAAGCCCAGATGATCGACCTGGCCGACGAGATCGCCTACCTAACCGCCGACCTGGATGACGGCATGGAGGCTGGGCTGCTCGATCTCGCGCACGTCCGGGCCGGGGTGCCTCTGTTTGACCGCTTTTACGCGGTGATGGTGGCGGAACACGCGTCCACCGCGCCCCAGCTGGTCTTCAACGAAGCGCTCAAGCGCATGCTCAATGCCCTGGTCGGCGATCTGCTCGAGGCGACCATTGAGAATGTACGGAGCGCGGGGGTTCGCGTTTTCGAGGACGTCCGCGCCGCCGGACGCAGGCTCGTCGTGTTTTCCCCGGAGATGGAGCGCGAGCGCCTCGCCGCCAAGGCTTATCTGCACACGCACCTGTACGGCTCCGCCCCGCTCAAGCGCGACCACGCAACCGCCGAGGCGGTGGTGCGCGACCTGTTCACGGCCTGGCTTGCCGACCCCGCGCTGCTGCCCGCCACTTACCGAGCCCGCGTCGAAAGCGGGGAGGTCAGCCCCGCCCGTGTGGTCGCGGACTACATCGCGGGGATGACGGATACGTTCGCGCTGGCCCAGCATAGGAGTCTCGCATGACGGGAACCACTCCCGTGAATGCAGTGTTCAACTCACTTGCCGGGCAAGGTTCGTCTTTCTAAACAGAGCCTGACGCCTTACTGCACTTTCCCTTTGGGCCGCAGTTTCCCTAGCTCCCCGGCGCAGCCGATCGCGTTCAGCGATCCCATTTTCAGATTATCGAACGCCGCCCAGAGCCAGAAGCGGCTGGGTTGCGCCTCGCTCGGGTCGGAGGGGCGCACGCTGATGAGGATTTCGTCCTGCCCGGCGCAGCTCAGGTTCGAGGGCGCGTCCGCCTCGCCCAGGATCACGTCGACGTGATCGCCGGCGAGCGCGGCTTCAATGTGCTCGACCGCCGCCGGGCGCTCCAGTTCGACGCCGACGGAGGCGCAGTAGCCATGGAAGACCGGGGACTGCACGAGCTGGATGCCGAGCCGGGGCAGGCGTCCGCCGGAGAGCAGCTCGTAGTGCCGGCGAATGCGGGCCTCGTTGGCCGTGAGGTCGATCGGCGAGGCCTCGCCGAGGGGGGGGGTCATATTGGAGGCTACCTGCAGGTCGTAGACCTCCTTCGGCATGCTTTGGAAGTTCAACAGGGTCACGGTTTGCTGGTGCAGCTCGTCGACGGCGGCGCGTCCGTGCTCGGAGGCGGGCTCGTACAGGGTGGCCCAGGCACCGCGGACCGCGCCCACGTCCTGCAAGCGCGCCATCAGCAGCGCCAGTGCCGAGGCCGCGATGTGCGCGGCGACCAGCGCCGGGGTGTGGAGGTCGGGCAAGGGCGTTGCGGGGTTGTCGATCGCATCGCGCACCCAGGGCGAAGCGACCAGGACGCCCGGCTCATTGTCGAGCGCGCCGGACAGGTCGATGACGCTGCTCCGCGCTTCCACCGCCGCCTGCCAGTGCGCATCGGTTTGCGCGGGGGTGCCGGCGAAAAAAACATAGTCCACGTGCTTAAAGGAATCTTCGTCGATGGTCTGGACGACGGTAACCTCCTCACCCACCGCCTCGATCTGGCCCAGGCTGTCGTCCTCGTCCATCAGGACGATGTCCGCGGCGGCAAACACACTTTCTTCGAGCGCCTCGGCGAGTTCCTTGCCGCGCAGGGTGCCCGCGCCCACGATCGCAATCCTTTCCTTACCCGGCATACCGTCCTTTACTGCGCTTAAGCGTGATGGAGCTGGGCGTTGCCCGATTTGCGCTGCCAGCTGTAGAGAAGCCGCGCCAGGACGCCTGAAAACATATAGATGAGCGCGATGGCGGCAAGCAGGTATTGCGAGAAAAACACCAGCGCGTAGAAAAAAGCGCCGAGCAGCACAACCCATCGGAAAGGGTGCGCGTTCGCGAAGTTGATCTCCTTGCCGCTCCAAAAGCGCCAGGTACTGACCATGAGGAAGCCGATCGCGGCGACGTATGCGCCCCAAACCAGGGCCACCCAGTTGAGCGAGACGGGAATGCCGCCAAAAAAATGGACCACGGCGGCGACGGCACCCGCAGCCGCCGGGATGGGCATGCCGACGAAATACTTGCGGCCCGGACGGCCGGGATTTTTCGGCTTGGGCGTGCCGCTCGAGTTGAACCGCGCGAGGCGGGCCGCGCCGCACAGCAGAAACAGGAAACACAAAATGGTGCCGAGCGAGACCAGCTTGTGCCGCAGTGGATGCGGCAGGGAGTGCGGCAGCATCTCAAAGCCCCAGCAGTAGGCCAGCAGCGACGGCGCGATGCCGAAGGTGACGATGTCGGCCAGCGAATCGAGCTCCTTGCCGAACTCGCTGGTGGTATCGGTCATGCGGGCAATGCGGCCGTCGATGGTGTCGAACGGGATGGCGAAGCCGATGGCCAGGGCGGCGTAGTCGAAGTGCTGCGGCTCGAGCGCTGAGCCCAAGAGGCACTGCGTGATGGCGTAGTAGCCCGCGGCGATGTTGCCGGCCGTGAACAGGGACGGCAGGATGTACATTCCGCGTGGTTTGCGGCGCTGCGCGCGGCCCGGCATGGCGAGCGGGCGAAGCCGCTGCACCTGCTCACCTGCCTCTTCGCTGGGCTGCTCGTTCACCGGGGCGACTCGACGGCCGCGCCCGCAGCGACGGTTTGCCGCGCCGAAGCGCCGGCCTGGGGCGCGACGAACGCTAGAACCGAGCTGCCGCCCTTCACGACCTCCCCGACCTGTACCCGAAGCTCTGTTCCGGCGGGGAGAATCAGGTCGGTACGCGAGCCGAACTTGATGAGCCCGACGCGCTGACCGCGCGCGAGCCGGTCGCCGACAACCTGCTTAAACACAATGCGCCGCGCCAGCAACCCGGCGATCTGCTTGAAGACGACCTCGTAGCCATCCTCAGCCTCGACGACGCAGATATTCTGCTCGTTGCGATCGGCGGAGGCGGCATCCATCGCGTTCACGAAGGCGCCTTTCTGGTAGCGGACCTCGCGCACGACCCCGGCGACAGGCGACCGGTTGACATGAACATTGAAGACCGAGAGGAAGATGGAGATACGGGTGCGCTCGCCGGACGGGGTGTCGATTCGCTCGACGCTGGTGACCTTGCCATCGGCGGGGGAGACGACGAGGCCGGCCTCGGCGGGGATAGCACGCTTGGGGTCGCGGAAAAACCACAGGAAGAAGGCCGCAAAGCCGAGCGGCAGGAGGCTCCACCACCAGGTCTGGGTCAGCGCCGCGATGACGATCGCGACCAGAACCAGTGAAATGCCATAGAGATACCCGTCTCGAACCATTGGCTCGATTATAGAGCGGCAGCGGCGGCGCGCAGCCGCGGGTGTTTCGGTTCGCGCGCGGCAAGTCCCGTTTCGCGAAACGGCGCGGCGGCGTCCCGAAACGGGCCCGGCAGGTCAGAGCGCCAAGCTCATCAGGAT
>CAXTTW010000077.1:0-8574 GCA_964247255.1 uncultured Acidobacteriaceae bacterium | reverse complement strand
GGCATCTGGCCCGCGTGCGGCTGCACCTGCATCGCTTCGAGCTTGTAGTTGTAGTTCCAGCCATGCTCGACCGTGCCCGCGTCCTTCCAGGCACCCGCGTGCGGATACAGGGCATAGGTAAAGTGGTGCTCCTCGCGGTCGGCGTCCGGGTCGGGCCAGGTGGGCGAGCGCAGCAGCGTCAGCCGCAGCTGGTCGCCCACGCCGTCGTAGCCGTACTTGGAGTCGTTGATGAGCGAGAAGCCGTGTTTGCCGTCGCCCTCGTCGGCCCAGCGCATTGCCGGAACCTCGAAACGCGCCTTCTCGAACGAGTTGTTGCGGGTCGTCGGACGGTCGATCGAGCCGTACGGGATCTCGTAGGTCGCGTTCGCGCTCGTTGCCGCCAGCGGGAAGGCTGCCTTCAGCAGCACGTGTGTCTCGTGCCAGTCGATATCGTTGGCCACATCGACCTGGTCCGCGCCGTTGTACAGCATGATGTCCTGCGTGAACTTCGAGTTCTGCCAGTGGCGCGTCACGCGGATCACCGACCGCAGCGGCCCCTGCTCCACCAGCCTCACCTCGTCGACCATGTGTAGCAGGGTCGGCGCGGCGTCGTAGGTGCCCGGGTCGATGTTCCACGCGTCGTACTGCTTCGGCGTGTCTTTGAATGCTTGCAGCTCGTTCCCGCAAGCGCCTGCCTTGAGGGTTTCGAAGTTGCTCTTCTTATCGAACAGCGACGTGATACACCCGGTTTGCGGATCCACCGCGACCTTTAGATTGCTGTTCTCCATCGTCGTGCCGTCGGATTTCAGGTCCGTGTCAAAGCCCTTCTTGCCCGGCACGACGTGCAGCACCTGGTAGCCCATCGATGGGATCGCAGAAGCCTCAACCAATACATGAAACGTATTGGTTGAGCTTTCGTGCGTAAGTACCTGTGAAGGAATAACTTTGTTTTTCTCGTCGAGCACCGTGACTGCGTCCGCGCTCGCCGGCAGCTGGACCGAGACCTCGACCAGCCCGCCGCGCTGCCAGGCCAGCGGGTTCACCACCATCACCGGCACACCTTCTTTTATGCGGGTATCGACGCGCGCCGCCAGGGTGTCAAGCGAGTTTTGCTTGATCTGGTCGGTCGACCAGTGTACTTGGTTGTAATCCTTCTGCGCGTCCTTGTAGATGACGCCGATGCCCGAACCGGCCGCCAGGTCGTGGAACTGGTTGAACAGCACGTGCTTCCATGCGTCGGTAATCTGCTGGGCAGGATAGTCGCGCCCATCCAGCCAGGCCAGCGAGGCGTACTTCTCCGAATTCAGCACCCACTCCTCGGCATCGCGCATGTTGCGCTTGTGGTCGGCCTGCGTGGTAAACACGCCGCGGTGGAATTCGAGATACAGCTCGTCGTCCCAGGTCGGCACGGTAATCTGCCCGGCCGCCGGCTCCGGCAGTTTGGTGTCGCCCTTGGCCAATGAGGCGTAGGTCCAGGTCGGCGAATTCTGAGCGACCTTGGGACCCACGGTGTTGAAGTACGACTGCGCCGTGCCGAACTGCTCCGCCGGCACGATCTTGTCCGGTTTCATCCAGTCCGTACCCTCGTCGAGCATGCCCCGGGTAGGCCCGCCGCCGTGGTCGCCCACCCCGTACAGGTCCATGATCTCCGTGATGCCCGGCGCGCGGTCGCGCGCGATGGCCAAGTCCTTGCCGAGGCGCGTCACGTCCACGTTGTCGTTCGCGTAGTCGTGCGGGAAGTACGACATTACCTTGCTGCCGTCCGGCGACTGCCACCAGAACAGCTTGAGCGGCAGCTGGTTGGTGTCGTTCCAGGTCATCTTCTGCGTTACGAAGTAGTCGATGCCCGACCGCTTGTACACCTGCGGCAGCTGCCAGGTGTAGCCGAACGAATCCGGGTTCCAGCCGATGCGCGTGGTCTTGCCGTAGAGCTTCTGGAAGGTCGCCTGCCCGACCATGATCTGCCGCACCAGCGACTCGCCGTCCGGCATGTTCAGGTCCGGCTCCAGCCACATGCCGCCAACCAGCTCCCAGCGGCCCTGCTGAATGCGCTGCTTGATCTCCTCGTTCAGCCGCGGGTACTTGTCCGCGATCCACTGGCTGTACACCGCCGCGGACTGCGTGTAGGTGTAGTCGGGGTACTCGCTCATCAGCTGGGCGGCGGTCCCGAAGGTGCGGTGCACCGCGTCGACCGTCTCGGTCCACGGCCATAGCCAGGCCGCGTCGATGTGCGAGTTGCCGGTCAGGTGGAAGTCGGCCTTGCGCAGCTCGGGCTTGAGCGCGGCCAGCGTCGCTGTTGCCTGCTTCAGCGAGGCGTCGAACTGCTGCTGGTTGCCGGACCCGAGCGCCGCCAGATTGACCTGCCCGATCGCGTCGGACAGGGTCTTGGCATCGGGTGAAGAGTTGGGGTCGAGCGAGGGAATCAGGTATGCCGCCGTTTGCAGCTCGTCCGCCAGCGTCTCCGGGTTGGGCCGCTGCGGGTTGAAGGTGATCTTCATCTCCACGTCGTGGAACTTCTTTGTATCCACCGTGGGCAGCAGCTTGACCGCGACCAGAACCTTGTCGCCCGGCTTGGCATTGTGGAACAGCTGGACCTCTTCCAGGTCGTCGCCCAACGCCACGCGGCGGCCGTCGAAGTACAGGATCTCCGGCATGGGCCCGTTCGCGTAGGCGCGGAAACGGAAGCCCACATCCACGCCGGTCAGGTCGTAGCCGTTCAGTGTCTTCGGGATTTCGATCACCCGCCGGTACCAGACGGCCTCCTTGCCTGCCTCGGAACGCGCCTTCACCTTTTGCCAGCTCGAGTCGTCCAGCGATGGCAGCTCGCCGTGCGGCAGGTCGCCCTCGTGGATGCGCCACTCGCCATCGGGCAGCGTGTCGAGCTTGTTCAGCCCGGCGATCTTGGCTTTCTGGTCCGCGGTCAGCGCGGTCTGCCCGGCTTGCGGGTGTTCCAGGTCGAAGCCCTGCGCGTGCAGGGGTGCCGCGGCCAGCAAAAGCAGGACGGGAAGGGTAGGGCGGAAGTAGCGGACCGAACGGGCCAAGAGTGCTCCTTGAGGGCGAGGGCTGAAATCGTTTCCAGTGCGAAGGTTTTACCGCGTTCCATCGGTATACCAGATTCCGGGAACGTTCTCCTACCCCCTCTTACACGCGCGGGTCTCGCTCGTCCGTTAGCAGGCGGTCGAGCGACAACGCGCCGCCGCCGGTCAGCAGCAGGGCAAGCGCCATGACGATCAGCGCCAGCGTGTACTCAGAGCCCGCGAGCCCGTGGCGCAGGTTGACCGTGAACAGCGCCACCAGCATGTTGGTCGCAACCATGAACGCCGCCCCGCGCGTCGCCAGCCCCAGCAGCAGAAGCAGGCCGCCTAAAAACTCAGCCCCCACCGACGCATAGCCCAGAAAGAAGGGCAGCCCAAGGCTGACGATGAACGCGCTGAAGTGGTTGACACCGGCCAGAAGCCCCGCATGCGCCTGCCCGGGCGGCGGCAGCAGCTTGCTCAAGCCGTGATACGTCATGGACGCGCCGAGGCCGAGCCGAACGAGAGCGATGCCGAGGCCGGTGGAGCCGGACACGGTGCGGGTGAGGGCGGGCGCGATCTGCATGGCACCATCATGCACCCGTCCGCGTCGTTCGGCTCCGAAAAAGCGTTCGCGCTTCGGGAGCCCGATCTCAGCGCGTGGAGATCGCGCTCCAGATAGATGAAGGGGGCGCGGTGCGGAAGCGGACCCGCCGGGCGACCTTGACCTCCTGTCTCATGATTTGATCGGCCACCAGGGAGGCCATCATCGCCTGCCCGCCCAGCGCGACCATCTCGCAGCCTTCCTCGCCGCAGGTCCACTCGCCCGGCGGCACCGCTTTCCGGCAGACCATGCACTCCCGCCGCCCCCCAAACCACCTTCGCCACCAAGCCATCGCGCGCCTCCACTTACCTATCGGCAGGTGCGGACAACAACATGAGCCCCTTGCCAAACCAGCCCCGGTCTCCCTAGCGTCCTCGGCCGCGCGCCGCGCACGGCTCGCCACGCGCAGGCACTCTGGGCTCTGCTACGGCGGCCCGGTGAGCAGCCGGATGCGCGCGTCGAAGATGGGTCGAATGCTCCCGCTCAGGATGCTCCGAACTTTGCTCCTCGGGCATACTTCGCAAACCCCTTCTGAGGAAAGCGAGGGAGCCGCCCGCACGCGGGAGCCTGCGCTTCGTCGTCCGATTTGTAAGATTGCGTCACTTGAGAGACGTGGTGCCGTTCGCGTCTGATAATGCATATTCTGTAAAAAACGATAGATCTTATCGATCTGCTATCGTGTCGCTGTCCGGTTTCCAACTCTTCCATCCGAGGAGACCTCCCGTGGCCGCTTCCAGATGCTTGCTCCCCATCGCACTCGCCGCTTTCACGGCGTTCGCCCCCGCGCTGGCAGCCCAGCAGCTGCCCGGCTGCGAAACCGACCCCTCCGTCGCCCGCGTTCTCACAGCAGACCTCGATCGTGACAAGCTCGACCGCATGCCATTTCGAGATCGCGTCACCTTCGAGCGCGGTGTCTTGCAGAGACTCATCGCCGAGCACCCGCGCGAGCTGGAACCCTACACCCGGCTTGCCGAGTTGGTCCGCAACGACGATCCCGATCGGTACCCCGCGCTGCGCGCGCTGCGCATCGCCTACGGCAACCGGCATCCTGAAGACCCGCTCGCGGTGCTGCTCCAGGCGCAGGCCCTGGTCGGACGCAATACGCCGCAAGCCATGCGCCTGCTCGCCGATCTGCGCGCGCAAGCGCCGGGCTTCGCATGGCCCGCTCTGACGATAGCCGAGGCCGACTTCGGGGGTGCGCGCGAGGACGAAGCGGCGGGCCGCCGGGCGTTGGAGGCGTTCTTCCATCTCTGCCCGACATCGACCGACGGCTATGCGCAGTGGCTGCTCACGCACGACGCGCCGCTTGGGCAGCAAGTGGACCGAGCCGTCGCCGCCAAGACCCGCGCCCGCCTCGCGCACGAAACCCACCCCATGCGACTCCAGGAGTACGGCGACCTGTGGAGCCGCGAGTTCCGCATTCACCCGCCGGCGGAGCACGCCCAAGTGCGCGCAGAAATCGCCGAAGACGTCCGGCGCCTTCAAACGCTCCATTCGGCGGGCAGCGCGCCCTTGGAGGCCGTCATCATCAAGGGCCTGAAGCAGAGCGGCGCAAGCGATGCGTCGGTCGCGGCAGCGGAAGACCGGCTCCTGCGACGGTACCCGCATTCGAACGAGGCCTTCCGTATCGTAAGCACCCGCTGGTCCGACGCGCACAAAGAGCCGGAGGATCAGACGGACGCCGCTGCCTGGGCCGCCTACCACAGGCAGCATCGGGAGGCGGTCCGACGATGGATCGCTGCCTACCCGGACGACGGCTTCCTGCAGCAGGATCAGTGGTTTTTCGAGATCGCGCAGGATGACACGGTTTCCCCCTCGGCGACGCTGGCTGCTGTCGACGCTTTTCTGCGCAACACCGAGCGCTATGACGGCCCGTTTCTGCGCGCCAATTACCGGCAGTTTGCCGCAGACGTTCTGGTGAACCGCGGGCTGGAGCCGCGGCGCGCTCTCCTGCTGCTACGGGGCGTGCAGGCCGACAACGCCCGGCAGCGCGCCCGCGACGCGGACAACGACAATCTTTCGCCCAAGCAGCGGAAAGACGCGGAAGAGTCCCGAACCGGCAACGAGCAGGAGGTCAACGGGCTGATCCTGCGCGCGGCGATCGAGGCGCACCTGCCCGGGGAGGCCGCGCGCCTGCGCCCGGCGGTCACTGGCAAGCCGCCCGAGAGCAAAAAGCTGCTTTCGGAGTACTGGGCCAATCGCGCCCGCTTGGCTCGGCTGGACCGGCAAACGGACGAAGCGCTGGCCGACTATCAAAAAGCCATGGCGGCGCGCACCGACCCGCCCAGGCCCTACGGCGGCAAGCTGAAAGACGAGCTCGCCGACGAAGCCCACGCCGCGTGGAGGACCGGCGGCCGCACGGAGCTCGGCTGGGCGGCGTGGAAGCAGGCCTCCGCCGGCACGGGTGAAGCGGCAAACGGCGCGGGCCGCTGGGAGAAGCCCGAAAAGCCCCTGCCTGCCTTTGAGCTGGCCGACCTGTCCGGCAAGACCTGGCGCTCGAAAGATTTCGCCGGCAAGGTGGTGCTGATCAACATGTGGGCGACCTGGTGCGGCCCCTGCCAGGCGGAGCTGCCCCACCTGCAGCGTTTCTACGACAAATACAAGAACCGCGCCGACCTCCAGATCCTGACGCTGGACATGGACGAGGACCTGGGCCTGGTAGCGCCGTTCCTCAAGAAGAAGGGGTATACCTTCCCCGTGCTGCCGATCTATCAGACCAGCGTGGCTATCCCGGACGCCATCCCGCAAAACTGGATCCTGGACACTCGCGGTAAGGCCCGCTGGACGCTGCTCGGCTACGGGCCCGGCACCGACGCGGAGTTTGAACAGGACATGCTGGCGCGGCTGCACGAAGCCGCGGGCGCTCCGTAGAGGAATCCCGTTCAGTATCAGAACTGCGTCACCCTGAGGAGCGGAGCGACGAAGGACCTGCTTCTCCGTTGTCCGGGAGAAAGCGGGTTCCTCGCTTCGCCTAGGATGATTTTTGTTCGGAGTATCCAGAAAGCATAGCCAGGCTGCCGTGAACGCGGGCTTTTCAGCGGCGAAAGCCACATCGGAACAGTCTCCGTCCCTCACGGCATCACGAAAGTGTTCTGAGAAACTGCTCCAGGGCATCCAAAGCACACATATGCCGAACAGCCTCGCTTCCCTTCTGCTGCCTGAACTCGAAGCCGAACTCGCCAAGACGCGCAAGGTGCTCGAGCGCGTCCCGGACGGGCACAACGACTTCAAGTCCGCGGAAAAGTCCATGCCGCTAAGCCGCCTCGCCGGCCACACCGCCGAGCTGGCTGGGATCGCCGCCGTCATCCTGACCACGGAGTCCATCGACGCCGGCACGCCCTCCGACCCCCGCAAGATCCTCCGCATGGAAACGCGCGACAAGCTCCTGGCCGACTACGACGAGCTCGCGGCCCAGGTTGCCGAGGCTCTTCGCAACACCACCGACGAAGCTTTCCATGCTACCTGGACCGCCAGGCGCAAGGGTCAGCCGGTGTTCAGCGGGCCCAGGTACACGGCGTATCGAACCATGGCGCTCAACCACATGATCCACCATCGCGCGCAGCTCGGGGTGTACCTGCGATTGCTGGGCGTGTCCGTGCCCTCCACCTTCGGCCCGACCGCCGATGAGGCGGCCTAGCGCAGTTTTCCTGAAGGTGTATAGGGCCAGGCAGTCGTGAATGTGGCTTTTCCGGCGGGAAAAGCCACATCGAGATGCTCTCCGCGCTCCACTGCATCAGGAAAACTGCCTTAGCGCGTCCGTTCCAGCGCGCCGAACTTGGCCGTCCGCCAGTACTTCGAGAACCGGTTCAGGTCGTAGCTCCGCCCGTTGTCGACGAAGAGAGGCGCGTCCAGCCACACCACCGGCAGCTTCGCCGCGATGCGGGCGGCTGCCTCCAGCAGGTGCGGGTCCGGCGTCCGCATCACGAGCACGTGCCCGGCTCCGGAGGCTTCCGCCATCGCAAGCACCCCGGCCGCGATGTCTCCCTCGCGCCGCTCCAACTTCGCGGGCAGCTCGGCCAGGCACTCTTCGAGAAAAACGACGCGCTTGGCGCTGACGCGAGCCTCGCGCAGCCACGCCGTGTCCCACACGAACCCCGCCGCCGCGCCCTCGTTCTCCCTGAAGAACGCGCATTCCGGGTTCAGCGCGTCTGTGTGGACCCACAGAAAAGGCTTGCCCCGGCCCGCGGCGGACCGCTCGACGGGCGCGCTGCGCAGCGTTCGCCGCTGCCCGCCCTCCGGCGCTTCTACCCGGAACAGCGCCGTTTCCAGCCCCTCGTAGCTCGCGTCGAAAGGGCAGCTGTCCTGCTTCGCGCACCGGCGGCAGTACTTCCCTTCCGTGTACCGCTCCAGGTTTTCGCGGTTGAAGAAGTACGGTTTTTGGCTGAAGGTGCTCGCCACCCACTGCCACGAGAGATTGTTGCTGGCCGGGTCGCCGTCGACCAGGTGCTCCAGGAACCACGCCGCCCCGGCCTGCCAGCGTACCCGCAGGAAGTGCGTAAGGTACGCCGCCATCCACATGCGGGCGTGGTTGTGCAGCCAACCGTCGGCGCGAAGCTGCCCGCTGAAGGCGTCCATGCAGGCCAGCTCGGTGCGTCCCTCCGCTAGCTCCGGAGGCACCTCCGGGCCGTAATCCTTCGCCGCCCAGCCTGTCTTCAACGGCTCCAGGTCCTCCCAGATCGCCTCACCCAGGACGAAGTAAAGCCGCTGCCAGTAGTCGCGCCAGGCCAGCTCGTTGATCAGCTTTTCGGCGTCCTCGGGACGCTTGACCCGATCCAGCGCCGCGTCCCGCACCTCCGCCAGGCCCAGGACGCCGTGCCGCAGGTAGGGCGAAAGCCGCGTAACCGCTCCGTCGAGAAAGTTCCTGGACCGCGCGTAATGGGCCGGGTTGATCGCCGCGAGGGCAGCGAGGGCCGCGCGCCGGCCGCCCCGGATGGAGCTCGCCGTCCGGTCGGGCAGGAAGGGGGACCTGTTCAGGAT
>CAXTTW010000076.1:5181-8658 GCA_964247255.1 uncultured Acidobacteriaceae bacterium | reverse complement strand
CCCGGCGGCCGCGCGCTCGCGGCGTTGCAGAGCCGACTCGGCGCGCGGGCCGTCGCGCCCTTGTACGGTTTCGTGGACCCGGCGGCCCACCGGCCCGCCGCTCCCCGTCCGGAGTACCGCGCGGAGCTCTCCTATTTGGGAACCTATGCCGAGGACCGGCAGCAGAGGCTGGGGGAACTGCTGCTCGAGCCCGCGAAGCGTTTGCCCGACCGGCGCTTCCTGATCGGCGGCGCGATGTACCCGCGCGCGTTTCCCTGGAGCGAGAACATCTACTTCGTCCACCACGTTCCACCCGAGCAGCACCCGGCCTTTTTCTCCTCTTCGCGCATGACGCTCAACGTCACGAGGGCCTCCATGGCGGCCTGGGGCTGGTGCCCGTCGGGCCGCTTGTTCGAGGCCGCGGCCAGCGGAGCGCCGCTGGTCAGCGACACGTGGGAGGGCTTGGAAAGCTTTTTCGAGCCGGGCCGGGAGATCGCGCCGGCGCGGACGTGCGAGGATGTTCTCGACGCGCTCGGGCAGTCCGACGCGGAGCTCGGCCGGATGGCGGCGCGGGCGCGGGCGCGGGTTCTCGACGGCCACACGGCGGCGCACCGCGCGCGGGCAATGGAAGCTCTGTTTACAGGCAAGGCGGCGGGCAGGATAGTAGAGGCCGGCGCCGCGAAAGGGTAGAAGCGCATGTGGGGAATCGTGCCGGCGGCGGGCCGCGGCAGCAGGATGCAGCCGTTGGCTTTCTCGAAGGAATTGCTGCCGGTGGGCACGCGCAACGAGGTGCACGAGGGCCGGTCGGTGGAGCGCCCGCGCGCGGTAAGCGAGTACCTGCTGGAGCGCATGGTACGCGCGGGGGCCACGCGGCTCTGCATCGTGGTCTCTCCGGGCAAGTCCGACATCCTGGAGTACTACGGCGCGAGCTACCTGGGCGTGCCCATCGCCTACGTGGTGCAGCCCGCGCCGGCCGGGCTGTGCGATGCCCTGTTTTGCGCCGCGCCGCTGGTCGCCGACGACGATGCGGAAGAGGTCCTGATCGGCCTGCCCGATACCGTGTGGCTGCCCGAGGACGGCTTCGCGCTGCTGCCCGAGGGAGAGCTCTCGTTTTTGCTTTTCCCTGTCGAACGGCCCGAGCTGTTCGACGCGGTGGTGGTGGACGGCAGCGGCCGCGTCCTGCGGGTCGAGGTCAAGCAGGAGCGGCCTTCCTCGCGTCTGGTTTGGGGCGCGGTGCGCATGCCGGGCGGGGTGTTCCACGAGCTGCGCGAGATGTGGGCTGAGCCGGGCCGGCGCGACGAATACCTGGGTACCCTGGTCAACGCCTACCTGCGCGCGGGCGGCTCGGCGGTCGGCATCGCGGGCGGCACGCACTACGTCGATACGGGAACGCCGCACGGCTTTCGCGAAGCGCTGAAATTGCTTGACACAAATGGCTCACCGGTGTCCTGATAGGTTGCACACTTTTTTGGGCATGCGGGGGCGACGCGCGAACCGGCTTTGCCATCCCATGCTGAGAAATGCGAGGGCCTTTGCAGGCGCTGTTGTTGGGTCAAATCTGTTGGGCGGCATATGGGGAGAGGACGGAAGACGATGGCATTGTCGAAGACGACGCAGGACCATGACGAGATACGGCAGTGGGCGGAGAAGCGCGGCGGCAAGCCCGCCGAGGTCACCAGCACGAGCGCGGGCGGAACGGGCATTCTCCGCATCGAGTTCCCGGGGGCGGCCAACGCGAACGACTCCAACCTGAACGAGATCAGCTGGGACGAGTTTTTCGCCAAGTTCGACGCGAGCAATCTATCGCTGGTGTACCAGGAGGTGACCAAGGAAGGCGCGGAAAGCAACTTCAACAAGTTGGTGCACCCGGAAAACGTGACGGCGAGCTCGGAGCCGACCGGCAAGAAGACGGCGGCGAAGAAAACGGCCGCCCCGGCGAAGAAAACGGCGGCCACGAAGACAGCGGCGGCTAAAAAGACCGCGGCTCCCGCGAAGAAAACCCCGGCGAAGAAGACGGCGGCCCCGGCGAAGAAAACGGCTTCGCCGACAAAGACGGCGGCCGCGAAGAAGTCTGCGGCTCCCGCGAAGAAAACGGCCGCGCCGGTCAAAAAGACCGCGACCAAAAGCACGCCGGTAAAGAAGACAGCCGTAAAGAAGACAGCGGCCAAGGCAGCCCCGACGAAGGCTTCCGCGAAGAAGACCACCCCCGCCGCCAGAAAGCAGGCAGCCGTGGCGATCAAGAAGAAAAGCGCCCCGGCCAAAAAGAGCGGCGGCCGCAAATAGCTCTCGCGCACCACCGTTACGGCTCGCGCAAGCGGGCCGTTTCCCTTTGCGTTGCTGAGGCGGTTCCCGAGCCGGCCTAGATCGAAAGACGCTCCCGACGTAGCTTTTCGGTCGAGAAAAGCAGCATTGCGTGGATCTCAGAAAGGCTGCGATACCCCGCGACTGCTTTAAGCTCAAGAAGCGCTTGGCGCAAGGAGAAGAACTGATGGCGGATGTGACGATTACCGTGCGGCCCAACGGACCGTTTCGAGTGGAAGGGCCGATCCGGCTGGTGGACGGCGCGGGCGGCGAGTGGGACCTGACGGGCAAGCCTGCTGTCTCGCTGTGCCGCTGCGGGGCTTCGACCAAAAAGCCGTTCTGCGATGGAACGCACACCAAGGTCGGCTTCGCCGGGGCGGAGATGGCAGTAGCCAAGGCCGACCCTGCGGCGGCCGAGGCGGTCAAGGGCGATAACGCGCCGAAGCTGTAGGGCCGGGCGGCGCATCTGTTCGGCATGGGCAATGCGCCGGACCGCAAATTTAAACGAAGTAAACTGCGCTTCATCGCGGAGCTGACGCGCGAGTCCCTGCTGACGCCCACCCTGGGCGCGCAGCACCGGCCTCTTCCCGCGCCCCCGGGCGAGACGGCGATCACATGGATCGGCCACTCGTCGTTTTTACTCGAGCTTGGCGGCAGGCGCGTGCTGATCGATCCGGTCTTCGCGCGCTATCTCATCGTCCTCAAACGGCGCCGTAAACCTGGCGTACGCCTGCGCGATCTGCCGCCCGTCGACCTGGTCCTGCTTACCCACGCGCACATGGACCACCTGAACCGGCCTTCCCTGCGCGCCGTCGCCCGGCGCAACCGGGGTGCCGTTCTCGTAGTCCCGCGCGGCGTCGAGGACCTGGTTCTCGACCTGGGCTTCGCCGAGGTGCGCTCCCTTGAAACGTGGCAGCAGACCACCGTCGCCGGGCTGGAAATCACCATGACCCCTGCCCGGCACTGGGGTGCGCGCATGTTTAACGACGTCCATCGCGGCTATGGCGGGTACGTGGTGCGCGCCGGCGAGGCCTCGGTGTATCACAGCGGCGATACGGCTTACTTCCCAGGTTTCCGGGAGATCGGACAAAAGCTGAAGCCGGAGATCGCGCTCCTGCCCATCGGCGCCTACTCGCCGGACTCATTCCGAAGCGTCCACACCAGCCCCGAGGACGCGCTGCGAGCGTTCGCGGACCT
>CAXTTW010000076.1:0-5081 GCA_964247255.1 uncultured Acidobacteriaceae bacterium | reverse complement strand
CTTTTCGGCTTCGACACGGCGGTCATCTCCGGCACCACGCACCAGCTCACGGAGGTCTTCGGGCTTTCCGCCGCGCAGCTCGGGCTCACGGTTTCGATCGCGCTGTGGGGTACCGTGCTGGGCGCGCTTACATCGGGCTCCTTGGGCCAGCGCATCGGCTCGCGCGAGGCCCTTCGCATCATGGCGGTGCTCTATCTCGTCTCCGCCCTGGGCACGGCGCTCGCGTGGGACTGGGGCTCGCTGCTCGTCTTTCGGTTCATCGGCGGGCTCGGCATCGGCGGCTCGTCCGTGCTGGGGCCCGTGTACATCGCGGAGATGGCCCCGGCGCGCATCCGGGGGCGGCTTGTTGGCCTGTTCCAAATCAACATCGTGATCGGCATCCTGCTCGCCTACGCGTCGAACTACGGCTTCGAGCGCGCGGGCTTCGGGGCGAACCTATGGCGCTGGCAGCTCGGCATCGCGAGCCTGCCTGCCCTGCTGTTTCTCGCTCTGCTGTTTGGCGTTCCGCGCTCGGCACGGTGGCTCCTGACGCGGGACCGCGTCGAGGAAGCACGGACTGCCCTCGGGCTCCTGGGTTCGCCGGACCCGCAGGCCGAGGTCGACGAGCTGCGCCAGGCAATCCACGCCGACCGCGCTCACCCGGACGCGCCGCTGTTCACCCGCAAGCTCCGTCTGCCCATCTTTCTCGCTGTCTCGATCGGCCTGTTCAACCAGCTCGCCGGCATCAACGCGATTCTCTACTACCTCAACGACATCTTCCGCGCGGGCGGCTTTTCGTCCATCTCCGCGAACCAGCAGGCCGTCATCATCGGCCTGATGAACCTGTTCGCGACGCTGCTGGGCATGAGCGTGATCGACCGCCTGGGCCGCAAGACGCTGCTGCTCATCGGCTCGGTCGGCACGGCCGTCGCGCTCGCCGGGGTGGCGGCGGTCTTCTACACCGGGGCGCACCGGGGCGCGTTGTTATGGCTTTTAGTCATGTACATCGCCTTTTTCGCGATCTCGCAAGGCGCGGTCATCTGGGTCTACATCAGCGAGGTTTTTCCAACGCGCGTGCGATCCAAGGGACAAAGTCTCGGCTCGGGCTCGCACTGGATCGCGAACGCGGCGATCTCGTTCGCGTTCCCGGTCATCGCCCGGCACTCGTCGGGCGCACCGTTCGTGTTCTTTTGCGCAATGATGGTGGCGCAGTTCTTCGTGGTGCTGTTCGTGTACCCGGAGACGAAAGGCGTGTCGCTCGAGCAGCTGCAGGTGCAGCTGGGGACTGCGGTGGACTGAATCTATTGGCCCGCTGAAAACGCGAGTTTCGGCCCTGATTTGCAGGGGCTTTTCGACCTTTCCGCACATCCAATCCCTATGATGCAAGTGCAGCAGAAGCTCGAAATCCTCGCCGACGCGGCCAAGTACGACGCCTCCTGCGCGAGCTCCGGGTCGAAGCGCGCCGGGACCGCAAAGGGCGTCGGGAGCTCCGATGGCACGGGCATCTGCCACAGCTATACGCCGGACGGCCGCTGCGTGTCGCTGCTCAAGATCCTGCTGACCAACTACTGCACCTACGACTGCGTGTTCTGCGTCAACCGAGTCTCGTCCGACATTCGCCGCGCCCGGTTCACGCCGCGGGAGGTCGCGGACCTCACGATCCGCTTCTACAAGCGCAACTACATCGAGGGGCTTTTTCTGAGCTCGGGCATTATCCAGTCCCCGGACTACACGATGGAGCAGCTGATCGAGGTCGCGCGGTTGCTGCGCGAGGAGCACGGCTTCGGCGGCTACATCCACCTCAAGGCCATTCCCGGGGCGAGCGAGTCGCTGATTGAGCTGGCCGGCCTGTACGCCGATCGCCTGAGCGCGAATATGGAGCTGCCCACGCAAAAGGACCTGGTCCAACTCGCCCCGGACAAGAAGGTCGACGTGATCGAGAGCACCATGGCCGACATCGCCGTGCGCAAGGCTTCGGCCCAGGAGGAGCGCAAGCGCTCCGCGAAAGCGCCGAAGTTCGCCCCCGCCGGGCAGAGCACACAGATGGTGGTGGGCGCCACGCCCTCAACGGACCGGGAGATCGTCGCGACGGCCTCGCATTTGTATAAGCAGTACGATCTGCGACGGATCTACTACTCCGGCTTCAGCCCCTTCCCCAAGGGCGACGCGCGGCTGCCCATGAAGGCTGCGCCGCTGGTACGCGAGCACCGCCTGTACCAGGCCGACTGGCTCATGCGCTACTACGGCTTCCAAGGCGAGGAGTTGACCACGCCCGACGCACCCAACCTCGACCTGACGCGCGACCCCAAGCTGACCTGGGCGCTTAATCATCGCGAGTTCTTCCCCGTGGACGTGAACCGGGCGACGCGCGAGGCGCTCCTGCGCGTGCCGGGCATCGGCTACAAGAACGTGGAACGTATTTTGCGGATTCGCGCTTATCACCCGCTCTCGCTCGACGACCTGCGCAAGCTGCATGTCCGGGTCAAGACGGTCTCGCCGTTCGTGACCGCGACCGACCACCTGGCACCCATGCTGGACGCGCCCGCGCTGCCGGAGCAGGTATTCATCCCGGCGCAGATGCAGCTGTTCGACGCGGGCATGGCGGCGAGCACGGGGCAGCTGTGAGTCTCTTTACCGCGTACCGCGTGCGCATCCAACCCGAGTTCAACGCCTGGCGCGAGCAGGCCCGCCGACTGCTGCGCGACGGCATCGCACCCGAGCTTGTTGAGTTGGTGGACGAGGAGAGCGATCGCGAGCTCGCTTTTGATTTCGCGCCGCCGCCCGCTCCGGACCCGCGCCGGGCGGTCGTCCAGCCTTCCGTACCAAAGGCATTCCTCGACCTGGCCGAGATCGTCGCCTGCCACGCCGATCCGGAGCGCTGGCAGTTGCTCTACCGCGTGCTGTGGCGCTTGCAGGGCGAGCGCTCGCTTATGAAGCACGAGCTCGACGAGGACGTCGCGCGCATGCGGCGCATGGATGCCCAGGTGCGGCGCGATCTGCACAAGATGCACGCTTTTCTGCGCTTTCGGATGATCGAGGAAGCCGGACAGGAGCACTACATCGCCTGGTACCGGCCCGACCACCGCATCCTCGCGCTCGCCGTCCCGTTCTTCGTCGAGCGCTTTCAGGTCATGCGCTGGACGATTCTGACCGGCTATGCTTCCGCGAGCTGGGACCCTGAAAAGAAGCAGGTGGCGTGGGGGCCCGGCGTCCCACGCTCCGAAGCGCCCGAGGCGGATGAACTCGAGGGCATGTGGCGCTCGTATTACGGGTCGATCTTCAATCCGGCACGTCTGAACCCGCGCGCGATGAAGGCGGAGATGCCCGTACGCTACTGGAAGGAGCTGCCGGAACTCAGCATCCTGCCGCAGTTGATGAACGACGCGGACCGCCGCGTGGAGTCGATGATGGAGCAGCAAAGTCTTTTGCAGAGCAACACTTTCGTACCCTCCGAGCACTCGCTTCCCGTCCTGCGCGAGGCTCTGCCGCGCTGCGAGGGCTGCGAGTTGTACAAGCCCGCAACCCAGGCTGTGTTCGGCGCGGGGCTCGCGCATGCGCCGCTGATGCTGGTCGGCGAGCAGCCGGGCAACGATGAGGACCTGGCGGGCAAGCCGTTCGTCGGCCCGGCGGGCAAGGTGCTCGACCAGGCGATCGAGGAGCTCGGCTTCAACCGGGCCGAAATGTACGTGACCAATGCGGTCAAGCACTTCAAGTTTGTGGAGAGAGGCAAGCGCCGCATTCACGAGTCGCCCAACCTGCGCGAGATCACCGCCTGCCGCCCCTGGCTCCTGGCGGAGCTCGACGCCGTGCAGCCGAAGGTGGTGGTCTGTCTGGGCGCGTCCGCGGCCAAGTCGCTGCTGGGGGCGAAGTTCGCGCTGATGAAGGACCGCGGCAAGGTCGTCGAGTCGCCCTATGCGAAACAGGTCGTCGCGACGATCCATCCCTCGGCCGTGCTGCGGGCCGAGGGGGATACCAAGCGGGTGCTGTATGAGTTCATCAAGCAGGACATGCTGCTGGCCATGCGGACGGCGGGGTAGGGAGTTAGGAGTTTAAAAGTTAGGATTTGACAAGCCGAGGCTATCCGACCCAGCAGAAGAAAGGGTCGCCCTGAGAGGGTGTGTGAGAAGTCAAGGGCAACAAGGAGATGGGTCATCTTGAGCGAAGCGAAGGATCTGCTTTTTGCTTTCACTGCGCCGGAAAGCAAATCCTTCGCTGCGCTCAGGATGACCTCCTAGTTTGCAAGCCCGCTGCTCCCTCCACCCTTGTTCAGAACGCCACCTTCGGCGCGTTTCTCGACCCCTCGCTGGCCTGGAAGTAATCGTTGTCCGTATGGAAGCCGGCGATGCCCGCCCACAGGCTGGCCGGGAACTGCTGGATGTAGGTGTTGTAGTCGCGCAGCGTGTTGTTGTAGCGACGGCGCTCCACCGCGATGCGATTTTCCGTTCCTTCCAGCTGGTCCTGCAAGGCCAGGAAATTCTGGTTCGCCTTCAGGTCGGGGTAGCTTTCGCTCAAGGCCAGCAGGCGGCCGATCGCGCCGTCCAGCTGCCCATTTGCTGCGATCTTGCTTTGCGGATCCTTCGCGTTCAGCAAGCCCGCGCGGGCATTGGCGATATCGCCGAAGACTTTCTCCTCGTGCGTGGCATAGCCCTTGACCGTGCTGACCAGGTTGGGGATGAGGTCGGCGCGCCGCTGCAGCTGTGTGTCGATTTGCGAAAACTGCGCCTGGACGTCATTATGCTTGGCCACCATGGTGTTTTTCGCGCCGATGTAGCTGAAAAACGCGATGACCAACACCGCGACCAGACCCAGACCGAAAAGTGAACTGCGTTTCATACCCGTTCTCCTTGCTTGAAGTCAAAAACTTCCGCCCGCTCCGCCGCCGCCGGTGGATCCGCCGCCGAAGCCGCTGAAGCCATTGCCCCCATCGTCGTCGTCGTTTCGCCCGCGGCCGCCGCCGCCACCCGAAAAACCCCCGCCCAGGAACATGCCCAGCAGAAACGGCAGCATGCCCGTGCGCGCGGCCAGGAGGAAGAGCAGGATGAAGAAGCCGCCCAGCACCAGCATCTGCACCGCGCCGTTGTGCGCGCCGCGGTCGATAGGCG
>CAXTTW010000075.1:0-8690 GCA_964247255.1 uncultured Acidobacteriaceae bacterium | reverse complement strand
CTTCGAGCTCGCGCAGCTCGCCCGGCGGCAGATCCAGGACCAGCGGGCCGAACCCCACGCGTCGAATTTTCTCGACATGGTGGCCCACCTCCTGGAACAGCTTGCGCAGCTCGCGGTTGCGCCCTTCAATTAGAACTACCTCGTACCAGGGGTTTTCCGCATCCCGCAGCAGCGAAATTCGCGCGGGCGCGGCGAACACCCGGCCTTCCCTCGCGCCCCTCCGGCCTTTCTCGATCATCACCCCGGCCCGCAGCTGGTCGATCGCCGCGTCCGAAGGCTTGCCGCTCACCTTGACCAGGTAGGTCTTCTCCACTTGCGTGCTCGCCTTGGTGAGCAGGTTCGCGAGCGCGCCGTCGTTGGTCATCAGGAGCAGTCCTTCGCTCAGGTAGTCCAGGCGGCCTACCGGATACACGCGGCCGGCGTTGCGCACGCGCTCGAAGAACTGCATCACGGTCGGCCGCTTTTCGGGGTCGCTCACCGTGGTGACGTAGCCGCGCGGCTTGTTGAGCATGTAGTAGCGCTGCTTCTCCTTACCTTGCAGCAGTTTGCCGTTCACGCGGATGTGGTCCCGGTCCCCGTCCGCCTTGGTCCCCAGCTCGGTCACGGTCGTGCCGTTCACCTGCACGGCCCCGCCCGCAATCAGCTCCTCGGCCTTGCGCCGCGAAGCGACCCCGGCCGCCGCGATGATCTTTTGCAGACGCTCCTCGGCCATCTCAGCTGCCCTCTTCGGGCGGGGCGTCCGGCACCGGCACGCCGCTCTTGTTGACGGAAACGCCCTCCACCACCGGTTCTTCCTCGCTCACCTCGATCGCCAGCGGCTCCAGGCGCGGGGTCGAGCCCGGCGGTCTCGGGGCCTCAGCCTCTTCGTTTGACTCCTGCAACTCTCCCGCCATTTTCTCGAACTCCTCCATGCTCGGCAGCTCCCCCAAATCCCTGAGCCCGAACCGCAGCAAAAACTCTCTTGTCGTCTTGTACAGCATGGGCCGGCCGATCACCTGTTTGCGGCCGGCGGTGGTCACCAGCTTGCGCCCCATCAGCGACCCCAGCACGCCGGCCGAGTCCACCCCGCGAATCTCGGAGATCTCGGGCGCGGTCACCGGCTGCTTGTAGGCGATCACGGCGAGCGTTTCTAGCGCCTGCAAGGTCAGCTTCATCGGCGGCTTCAGGCTCCTGGCAAAGCCCCGCACCGCATCGTGGTACTCGGGCCTAGTCGCGACCCGGTAGCCCCCCGCGATCTCGCGTATCTCCATCCCGCGCTCCGCCCGGTCGTACTCGGCGATCAGCGCGGCCACCAATTCACGGACGGCCTCGCGCTCCAGGCGGTCGCGCAGGCGCTTGGCCCGCTTGTCCGCGTCCGGGTCGCCCAGGCGCAGGGGCACGTCTTCGAGAACATCCTCGGCAGGCGCGCTTTCCTGCTCCAGATTCTCCGGCTCTTCTTGCTCCACGGGAGCAGGCAAGGCTGCGTCGCCGCCGCGCGCTCGCTCGGCCAGCACCTCCGAGCCGAACAGAGCGGCCAGCTGCGCGAGCGTCACCGGCTCCTCCGCCGCGTAGAGCACCGCTTCGACCTTGCCCCGCACACCCATCCACCCGCTCCGGCCGCTCCAAAACACGAAAGCGGCGCTCCTGGTTCATGCTAACCGGAGCGCCGCCCTCGTTTCAGTCCCAGGCTTAGTGTACGAACAGCAGCCGCAGCCCCCAGAACAGAACCCCGGCCAGCAGCGCCGCGGCGGGCAGCGTGACCACCCAGGCCAGGGCAATGTTGCGGATGGTCGCCATCTGCAGGCCCGAGCCATTGGCCATCATGGTGCCCGCGACCGCCGAGGACAGCACATGGGTGGTCGAAACCGGCAGCTTGAACTGGTCCGCCGCGATGATGGTGCAGGCCGCGACAATCTCCGCCGAGGCCCCCTGCGCGTAGGTCAGGTGGGTCTTGCCGATCTTTTCGCCGACCGTGATGACGATGCGCTTCCAGCCGACCATGGTGCCCAGGCCCAGCGCCAGCGCGACCGAAACTTTCACCCAGCTCGGGATGAACTTCGTGCTGCTGTCGAGATAGTTCCGGTAGTTTTTCACCACCGCGGCCTCCTGCGGGGTGAACTTGACCGCCTTGCTCTTGTCAATCAACCGCAGCGCTTCGCCTTCGATGTACATGTCGTTGCGCACGTTGCGCTGCTGCGAGGCCGGCACCTTGGCCAGCGACTTGTACTGGAGCAGCTCCTGCTCGATCTGCCCGGACATCTGTTGCAGCCCGACCATGGTCGCCGGGATGAACTTCTTATCGCGGATGTAGTCCAGCAGCGCCGTGCGGTCGGCCTGCTGCAGCTGGCTCGGCTGCTCGCTCGCGGGCGGCGTGGGGGCCGGCTGCCCGCTGGTTTGCGGGGGAGCCTGAAGGGCCGAAGCCGGCGCGACGTGCGCCGCGAATACCTTTTGCGCCTGCTCGGAGACGGCCGAAAACGTCGTGACCTGCGAGTAGCCCATCGCGTGATTCAGCGCATAGGCCGTCGGCACCGTGCCGATGAGGATGAGCATGATCAGCCCCATGCCCTTTTGCCCGTCGTTCGAGCCGTGGCCGAACGAGACGCCCGTGCAGGTGAGGATCAGCAGCGCGCGAATCCAGAACGGCGGCGGCGCGGCCGTTTTCGGCGCCTCGTACAGCTCCGGCTTCTTCACGACCGCCTTGAGGATCAAGAGCATCAACGCCGCGAACCCGAAGCCGACGAGCGGCGAGACGATCAGCGCCTTAAAGACGCCCGTTGCCGAGGCCCAGTCCACGCCGCTGGTGCCGTTCTTGCCGTTCATCAGCTGGTTCGCCAGACCCACCCCGATAATCGACCCGATCAGCGAGTGCGAGCTTGAAACCGGCAGCCCGAAAAACCAGGTCCCCAGGTTCCAAAGAATGGCCGCGATGAGCAGAGCGAAGATCATCGCGAAGCCCGCGCCGGAGCCGACCTGGAGGATGAGCTCGACCGGCAGGAGCGACACGATGGTATATGCGACGCCCCCCGAAGAGGTGAGCACGCCGATCAGGTTCCACATGCCGGAGTACACCACGGCCACGTTGGGCTGGAGCGAGTGCGTGTAAATGACGGTCGCGACCGCATTTGCCGTGTCGTGGAAGCCGTTGACGAACTCGAAGCCGAGCGCGATGACCAGAGCGAGGCCGAGCAGCACGTACGGCCAGACGGTCGGCTGCGGCGAGTTGGCCAGGTCATGGATGATCTGCGTGGCGGCGAAGCCCAGGCCGCCGATCAGCACCAGCACGAACAGCAGCAGGCCCGCCTTACCGGGACCCTTGTCCATCTTGTCGTTCAGGATCGATTTGGAGACCGTCGGGTCGTATCCGCCGTCTTTGGGGAGAGGAATCGCTGCCTGGCTCATCTGCCGTTCACCTGCTTCAAACGCTAGCAGCGGGCAGGGGCGCGTGCATCAACCGGGACCGGCGCGAAGATGAAAATCCGATGAAATCAGCGGAAGCTTTCCTCGGCCCGCGCGGAGGAAAGCGCCTCGAAAGCCTCGCCCTTCTTCACGTAGACCTCGCCGAAGTTCGCGTCCTGCCGGAGCAGGATGGCCTGGAGACGGACCATCTCCAGCAGCGCGAGAAACGTCGCGATCAGGCCGCGCTCAGACCGTGTGTACGCCAGGAGCTGAGAAAGGGCGACCGGGCCGTCCTCCATCAGCATCCGCCGCCGGAGCGTGTCGATCGACTGCGCGACGGTGACCTGGTCCTCGCGGATGTCGAGCACGGGCCTGGTTCGCAGCCGTTCGAGCACGTCGCGAAAGACTCGCACCAGGTCGGGCACGTCGGCCGCGATCTCGCCGTCGAACTCAGTCTCCCGCGTGACCTCGTGCAGGCGCGGGCGGGTCCAGGTCGCCGCCTCGATCGCCTGCTTCTGGCTGAGCATCTGGGCGGCGTTCTTGAAGCGCTCGTGCTCGAGCAGGCGCTCCACCAGTTCCAGCCGCGGGTCGTCCGCGGCATCGTTCGCGTCCTCACGCGGCTCGCGCGGCAGCAGCATCCTGCTCTTGATCTGGACGAGCAGGGCGGCGGTGTAGATGAACTCGCCGGCCGTGTCCACGTCGGCTTCCTTGAGCTGCTCGACGTAGAGAAGAAATTGCGCCGTGATACGCGCGATGGGGATGTCGTAGATGTCGATGTCCTGCTTGCGGATCAGGTCGAGCAAGAGGTCGAGCGGGCCGTCGTAAACCCGGCCGACGGTGATGGAGAAAGGGGAGTCGCCGGCCTGTGCCGGGCGTCGGGCTTCCCCCGCAGCCTCGCTCATGCGATGGCTCCTGCTGCCATATTCTTCTTACTCAAGCCCATCGCCTCCCGTACGCGCACCATCGTCTCTTCGGCGGCATGGGCGGCCCGGGTATTGCCCGCCTTGAGAATCTCTTCGACGAGCCCCGGCCGGCTCTCGTATTCCCTGCGCCGCTCCTGCATGGGCGCGAGCTCTTCCACGATCGCGTCGGCGAGCCAGCCTTTGCACTCGATGCAGCCGATGCCCGCGGTCGTGCAGCCTTCGCGTACCTTGTCCAGGGTCGCGGTCGATGAAAACACCTTGTGCAGGTCGCCTACCGGACACTTGTCCGGGTCGCCCGGATCAGCGCGCCGGATGCGCGCCGGATCGGTGACCATCGGCTTGAGCTTCTTGCGAACCTCCGGCTCCGGGTCGGTGAGCAGGATGTAGTTGTCGTAGCTCTTGGACATCTTGCGGCCGTCGGTGCCGGGGAGCTTGGGCGTAGGGGTGAGCAGCACCTGCGGCTCGCGCAGCAGTTCGCCCCGGTACAGATGATTGAACCGCCGCGCGATCTCGCGGGTAATCTCCACATGCGCGACCTGGTCCGCGCCGACCGGTACATGCAGTGAACCGCCAGGCGCCCCGTAGAGCAGGATGTCCGCAGATTGAAGCAGCGGATAACCCAGAAAACCATAGGTCGCGAGGTCTTTCTCGCGCAGGTTCTCGATCTGATCCTTGTAAGTCGGCACGCGCTCCAGCCAGCTCAGGGGCGTGATCATCGACAGGGCGAGATGCAGGCTGCCGTGCTGATGCACCTCGCTCTGGACGAACATGGCCGCCTTCTCCGGATCGAGCCCGGCCGCAAGCCAGTCCAGCGCCATTTCCGCGATGTTGCCCGCGATATCGCCCGGGTTCGCGTAATCGGTCGTGAGCGCGTGCCAGTCCGCGATGAAAAAGAAGCACTCATACTCCTCCTGCAGCCGGACCCAGTTGTGCAGAGCCCCCATGTAGTTGCCCAGGTGGAGCTTGCCCGTGGGGCGCATGCCGGAAAGGACACGGCGGCGGGGTGTCTGCGGAGGGGATGTACTCATCTGCAGAAGCTTAAACCGACAGGAGCACGTGGTTGATCAGCGCGAGCGTCGGCCCCACGAACAGGTTCACCAGCCGCCCCCCGAAGACGAACATCAGGATCAACGAGAAAATCCCCAGCTGGTCGTACGCCGCGAGCATGCGCGTCGGCAGAAGGTGCCGGATCAGGTGCGAGCCGTCGAGCGGCGGCAGCGGCAGGAGGTTGAAAAACGCCAGAAACAGATTGAGCGTGAGCGCCATGTAGAGCAAGAGCACCGCCGGGAACACCGCCGTGCCCACCAGTTCGGGGTCGAAGCCGCCGAACGCGAGGCCGCGCACCAGCTGCGCCGCCATCGGCGAGCTCTTGGCGAGGACGACCAGCGCGACCGTGCAGACCAGCGAGATGAGCAGGTTGCTGGCCGGGCCGGCGAGGGTCGTCAGCACGTCCCCACGCACATACTTGACGAAGTTGCGCGGGTTGACCGGCGTGGGCCGCGCCCAGCCGATGAGGAACCGCCCGCCGTAGGGTCCGGCGAAGAGCATCAGCAGCGGCAGCAGGATGGTCCCGATCGGATCGATGTGCTTGGCCGGGTTCAGGGTCACGCGGCCCAGCATGCGCGCGGTCTGGTCGCCCAGACGCGAAGCGGTCCAGGCGTGCGCCGCCTCATGCAGCGACAGCGAAAACAGGAGCAGCACGAACTCGAAGACCTTTAGAACGATTTCCTGCTGCGACATAGCTTTCATGGTAGCAAGGGGCTCACACCCGCAGGTCGCCCTTCACGGTGCGTTCGCCGCCCGCGTCGCCCGTGTTCATGGTCCCACGCGGCTCGATCAGCGCCACGTGGCACTCCCGGACCGCCGAGGGGCGATGCTCGACCCCGCGCGGGACAACAAACAGCTCGCCCGCGGCGAGAAAAGCAGTTCGATCGCGGAACTCGATCCGCAGCTTCCCGGCGAGCACCAGAAAGACTTCATCCACGTCCGGGTGGCTGTGCCACACGAACTCACCCTGAAGTTTGGCCAGCTTGAGCTGGTGGTCGTTGAACTCCGCCGCCACGCGCGGAGACCAGTGCTCCACGAACGTTTCCAGCTTCCGCCCCAGGTTCAGAACCTCACCCTGACCGTGCGCCATCCCGTCCTCCTACACTCTCGCCGGCCTTCACCAGCGTGCGCGGCGGCACGTAGGCGTTGGGGCCGATTTCGGTCCGTCCGCCGGCGGCCTCGTTGGTTTCCGGTGCCACGGCGGAGAAGTCGGCGAGCACGCTGCCGTTCCTGACCACGATCTCCTGCCGGTCGTCGAGCAGCACCCCCCGGTGGATGGTGCAGTCGTCCTCAATCGACAGGTTGTAGCCGAGCGCGAAGGTAACCTCGCCGAAAATGCGGACGTTCGCGCCGATCGACTTGAAGATGTGCCTGCCCAGCATCGCGCGGAACCGGAACCCCAGCCAGTGATTGATCCCGATCGCCGAGCGGTCGAACATCTGCCACATATAGATGAGCGGCTTGCGCGGCGCGTACCGCTCCATGTCGATCCCTCCGTCGTACTCGCCTTCGAGCGTAATGTTTTTCGGGTCGAAGGAGAGCTGAAGCACGTTGTACGGTAGCTCGGAGTTCAGGTTGAAGTTGAGCCGGCCACCCTTGGGCGAGCCCAGGATCATCTGATGGAGGTTGTTGAGCACGATCTGCTCGCGCAGAACCGGCGAGCTGTGCCGGGTGAACTCATCGTCGAGGTACGCGAGCCAGCGCTCGTAAACTTCTTTCGCCTCGCGCGGCGGCTCGAGCACGCGGTCGGGTTGGCGGGGTGTTTCGCTCATGTCGGCTCCCCTTCCAGTATGCCCGCGCGCGCTGCGCGCTATTGCAGTGCGAAGACGGCATACACGGTCGCGGAGCGGCGCACCATGGGGGCATTGAGGGAGAGCTTGACGGCTTCAGGTGTTCGTGGCGGCCCGTTGTACTCCTGCACTCCTTGCATCGAGCGCGCGTTCACGGGCACACCGGCCTGCTGAGCTTCGTTGCTGGCATACACCAGAGATCCCAGCTTCGCGCCGAGCCCGGCAGCCATCTGCCCGGCAACCGCCTGCGCCTGCTTCAGCGCCTTGCCGGCGGCCTCGGCGGTCAGCGCGTCCTCATCAGCGAGAGACCAGTCGATGGCCCCGCTCTGGTTCGCGCCAGCGGCCACCGCGGCCGCCAGCACCTTCGCGGACAGGGCGGCCGGGACGCGCACGGTCCAGCTTTGTTGCGCCTGGAACTTGCGCCGGGCCTGCTCCGCAGGATCGCGCCCGTTGGTTTGGTACTCCTGCACCGGCCCGGTGCTCTGGGATTCGCTTTCGAGCGCATCCGCCGGCACCCCGGTCTTCGCCACACCGTACGCGATCGCCCTGGAGGCGGACCCGGCCTGCTCGGCAACGGCCTGCGGGGTAGCTGCGTAGAGCTGGTAGCCGATGTGGACCGTCGCCGTGTCGGCCCGGCGCTCGGCCTGCGCGGTCGCGCTCACGGCGACTGTGCGGTTCATGGGCCCGACCTGGACCTGCGGGGCGATCTGCTGGGCCTGCGCGGCGAACGCAAAAGAGGCAACGAGAGAAAGAGCGAGAAAACGCATGGGGTCTCCTTGAGAAGCTCGAAGCGAGTAGTTTTCAGCGTGGGCCGATTTGTCCCCGAGAAATACCGCTTCAATCTCGGCGCTTGGCGGTACTCTGTCAACGAGGTGCGACCGTGGCCACTGCTCCCGCAGTATTCGTGTCGATGGAAGAGTATCTAAACAGCAGCTATGAAGGTGCCTTCGAGTACATCGACGGGGAAGTCATCGAGAAAGGAAGAGGGGGCGTGACGGGCTACGCGCACGGTGTGGTCCAGATCATCCTCGGTGAGTGGTTTCGCGCGCACCGCAAAGAATGGAACATCTCCTGCTCTGTCGAGACTCATACGAGGACTTCATCCTCCCGAATTCGACTCCCGGATGTCGTGGTCGTTCGGCGAGGGAATGCACCGAAGCACACCATAGTGGAGGCTCCCGTGCTGGCTATCGAGGTCCTGTCCCCCTCCGACACATTCGCCGATCTCAGAGATCGCGCTGCCGATCTTGAAGCAATGGGTGTTCCCGATGTTTGGCTGATCGATCCCGAGCGCCGCTCCGCTTCCGTCTGGGCGCACAATGGCTGGACTGTGACAACGGAACGCCTGCTTCGGTCCTCGACCGGTCCGGCCTATGTCGACCTCGACTGGCTGTGGACCGAGCTGGACGACTCTCAGTAGCCCTTCGCGAACCTACGAAGCTGTTCAAGCACGCGCCAGGCCGCCCCGGAGGCGACCGACCCCCGCGCCATTGCGAGTCCCGCGGCGAGGTCCGGTGCAAGCCCTGACACAACCAGCGCCGCCCCGGCGTTCAGC
>CAXTTW010000074.1:0-8693 GCA_964247255.1 uncultured Acidobacteriaceae bacterium | reverse complement strand
CACCGTACCAGCGGAGTCGCCGGGGGTCTGGGCAGGTCGTACTTCAGATTGCCGCCGACCTCGACCGGGCCCGCGCCGAGCGCGCGCAGGCGGGCGGCGTCCTCTTCGGACTGGGCGTGAACCAGAGCGAGCGTACCCAGGAGAGGCCGCCAAAGCGCGCGCAGGCGGCGGTAGCGGGGCCAGGAGCGCGGCGAGATGCGTGCGTTGACGACGGCTATAGGAACGCAGGCGCGAGCGCACTCGTGGAGAAGCCGGGGCCAGAACTCGCTCTCGACCAAGATCAGCAGGGAGGGGCGCAGAAAACCGAGCCAGCGGCGGACGGCGAAGGCGAAGTCGGCGGGAAAGTAGAAGGCCGTGTCCGCGCCGAATCGGGCCTGGGCCAGCGCCTGGCCGGTGCGGGTCGTGGTCGAAACATAGACGACCGCTTCGGGAAGAGCTTCTCGCAAATGGGCGACGAGCGGAGCGGCGGCCAGGACCTCGCCGACGGAAACGGCGTGCAGCCACAGATTTCGCTTTGCCGGCGCGCGAAGCCGGGCGGGGACGCGGCCCAGGCGCTCGGGCAGCCCTTCGCGGTACTTGCCGCGGTGGCGGAGCTCGTGCACCCCCCAGGGCAGGGTGGCGGCGAGGGCGAGGGTGAGGGCGGCGCTGTAGACGGCGAGGGCGGGCGCCGTCCCAAAACGGGAACCGCGGCGGCGAAATTGTGAAGAGGTGGGCTGCACGCGAGTCTTTCTTGCCGATAATACTGGTGTGTATGCACACCCTTGCCGTTGTCCTGCGCTCCGCCTTTGCCGTCTTGCTGATCCTGCTGCCGTTTGGGGCCCGCGCCGAGAAAAAGCTGGAGGCGGCTAAACCGGCGGCGCAATATCCCGCGCATGTAACGCAGGACGGGATCACCGTGGCCGCCGACCCGTACGACCGCGCGGCGAAGGTGGATGTGTTCCGGGTGGATTACCTCAATTACGACTTCATCCCGATCCGCATCGTGGTGACCAACGAGACGGCGCAGCCCGTTTCGCTGAGCGACGCGCGCATGCTTCTGCTGCCGCGCGAGGGCGACCGCGTGAACGCGGGTGAGCCCGAGGAGGTAGAGCGCCGGGTCGGCCGCAAGAACCGACAGGGCACGACGATCCCGATCGGCCCCCTGAAGCTGCACACCAAGGGCAAGGACGCGGACTCGAAGGTGGAGGCGGACTTCCGCGACTTCGAGTACTCCGCGCTGGCCGTGGAGCCGCACACGACGCGGGCGGGGTTTCTGTTTTACGACGTCGAAGGGCTGGGGCCTCGGCCGCTCACGGGGGCAAAGCTGGTAATCCGGAAGATGCGCGCGAGCGACGGGAAGGAGCTGTTCGCGTTCGAGGTGCCGCTCGACGCGTATCTGCAGGCGGCTAAGTAGCTTAGGTAACGGTTCGGGGGCATCGCGAAAGGATCGAGGCGACGAAGGACCTGCTTTTGAGCCAAGCGGGGCGAAGCAGATCCTTCCCTTCGCTCAGGATGACCCTTTTGAACCTTGAACTCGTTCTAAGCCTTGATGAAGGATCGCAACGGCAAGGCACCTACACGCCCTTCTTCTGCGGCTCCCAGATGTACTTATGAATCTGCAGGCTGAGCCGGGCAGGCATGGCATCCTCCAGCATCCACTCGACTAAGGTGCGAGGGTCGAGGGCGCAGTTGTTCGTGGAACGCTCAGGGGAAGGGAGCTTCTTGAAAGCGGGGGAGAACAGGACGTGGCCGGCGCGGGCCGGGAGCGCGTGCTCGCGGGTGAATTCGCGGGCGAATTCGTAGTCCACGCGGTCGGAGATGACGAATTTGACCTCGTCGCGTTCGGTCAGAGCGTCGAGGTTGTCCATGCGGAAGCGGCCCGCCTCGCCGGAACCGGGGCACTTGACATCGACGATTTTATGGACTGCTTTGGGGACCTCAGCCAGCGGGCGCTCGCCGCTGGTCTCGATCATCAGCTGGTAGTTGTCCAGCAGGAGCCGTTCCATGAGCGGGATAAGTTCGCGGGCCTGGAGCAAAGGCTCCCCGCCGGTGAATTCTACTAATTTGACGGGCGCCAAAGCTTCGATGGCCGCGACCACTTCGTCGGCGGACTGCTTATAGCCCCCCGAGAAGGTGTACTCGGAGTCGCACCAGGAGCAGCGCAGATTGCAGGCGGCCAGCCGGACGAAGATACACGGCAGGCCGGCGAAGCTCGACTCGCCCTGAACGGATTTGTAAGTCTCGATAAGAAACACGGCTTATTCGTAGTAGGTCGCGGCGGAGGTGTCGGTCTCGTGGACGGTGCAGTCCTTGACCGTGACGCGGCCGTCGGTCATGCCGCCGATGTGCTTGTTGGTCTCATCGAAAAAGTACTTAGCCAGGTTCTCGGCCGAAGGGTTGACCGTGGTGAATGGCTCGAGTTCGTTGATCATCCGGTGGTCGAGGTACTCGAGGACGGGGCGCAGGACGCCCTTGAGCTGCTTGAAGTCGAGCAGGAGGCCGGAGGGGTCGAGCTCGCGGCCTTGGAGGGTCACGCGGACCTTGTAATTGTGGCCATGGGGGTTTTCGCACTTGCCGTGGTAGTTGCGCAGGTAGTGGCCGGAAGAGAAACCCGCGTCGACGGTGATTTCGTACATAGTCCCTTCATTGTAGGGGATGAGCTCCGCTCAGGATGACCTCGGGGCTGGAACTGGGTGAACCTCAAAGAAGGAGCGCACCTCGGCCAGGTCGCGGGTAAGCCGGTATGGGGGAAGGCTCGCGAGGAAGGCTTTGCCGTAGGGCTTGCGGATGCGGGGGTCAAGCAGAACGAGCACGCCGCGGTCCGACAGAGAGCGGATAAGGCGGCCAAACCCCTGCTTGAGGGTGATGACCGCGGAAGGAACCTGGTAGTCGAGAAAGGGCTGGCCCCCGGCGGCCTCGATAGCGCGGGTGCGGGCCTGCACGACCGGGTCGGAGGGGACGGCGAAGGGCAGGCGGTCGATGATGACACAGGAGAGCGCCTCGCCTTGCACGTCGATGCCTTGCCAGAAACTCGAAGTGCCGAGCAGGACTGCGTTGGGGGTGGCTCGGAACTCCTGAAGCAGGGCGTTGCGGGGCGCGGACCCCTGCATCAGCAGCGGCCAAGGCACGGCCGGCAAGAGGCGCTCGTAGGCTTCGCGCATCTGCGCATAGCTGGTGAACAAGCAAAACGCCCGGCCGCGCGAGGCGTCGAGAACCTGCTCGATGGTCTTTGCGGCCTCGGCGGCGAAACCTGGGGCGCGCGGGTCGGGCATGTGCGGGGGCAGGTAGAGCAGGGCCTGCTCGGCGTAGCGGAAGTGCGAGGGGACGATCAGTTCCTTCGAGTGTTCAAGGCCGAGCCGCTTGCGGAGGTGATCGAAGCCGCCCTGCACGGTCAGCGTCGCGGAGGTGAGGACGACGGTGGGGAAAGCTGCGAAGAGCACATCGCCGAGCAGCCCGGAAACGTCGATGGGGGTGGCTTGGAGGAAGGTGTTGTAGCTCGCTTCCCTGCCCCGCCCGCCGCCGCGGCGTTCGAGCCAAAACACGGTGTTTTTGTCCTCGGCTTCCATGAGGAATTTGAGCCGGTCGTGCAGCTCGTTGGCGCGGCGCTTGAGGCCTGGAGCTTCCTCGACGTTGCGCATGCGGTCGAGCTCGCCGGCGAGCAGCTGGAGCGCGGCCAGGACGCCCAGATAGAGCTCGCCGTGCTCCTCCAGGAACTCCTCGCGATCCGTGAACTGCGCCCGGCCCTCGGTCCCCAGCGGCAGCGAGGCGAAGAACATGCGGGCGCGCTCGCGGGTGGTTTCGGCGGCGGCTTTGGCGCTCGAGCTCGAGGAGTGCTTCGAGCGGAGGAGCAGGTCGAGGTCCCGCGCGAGCTCCTCGAAGCGGATGTTCGAGACCTGCAGCCCGAAGTAGCTGCTCGCAACGTCCTCGAGCTCGTGCGCCTCGTCGAAGATGACCGCGTCGGCCTCCGGCAGCACCCCAGCGTCGGGGGCGTTGGCGGCCTGCTGCTTAATGGCGAGGTCGGCGAAGAACAGGTGATGGTTGACGATGATGAGGTTCGACTCGGAGGCCTTCCGGCGCATTTCCGTGATGAAGCAGCGCTCGAAGTCGGGGCAGGTCTGGCCCAGGCAGGCTTCCGAGCGCGCGTCGAGCTTGGCCCACAGCGGGGAGTGCTCGGGCAGCTCCGCGACCTCGGCGCGGTCGCCGGTCTCGGTGGTGCGCTCCCAGCGTACAAGAGCGTTGAACTGCTTGATCTCGTCGAGGCCGGTTAGGATGGGTTCCGCGTGCAGGGCGTGGAGCTTGCGGCGGCACAAGTAGTTGCCGCGGCCCTTCATGTAGGTCGCGCCGAGCGGGCCGAGCATGGATTCCAGGAATGGAATGTCTTTGAAGAAAAGCTGTTCCTGGAGATTTTTGGTGCCGGTAGAGATGATGACGCGCTTGCCGGAGCGGAGGGCGGGCAGCAGGTAGGCGAGGGTCTTGCCGGTACCCGTGCCGGCTTCGGCGATGAGGTGCTGCTTTTCGGACAAGGCTCGCTCGACGGCCTGGGCGAACTCGAGCTGGCCCCGCCGGAACTCGTAGGGCAGCGGCGACCGCGCGAGGAGGCCGCCTGGGGAGAAGAAGGCGTGGAGGGTGGGAAGCTTCTTTTGAGGCAAATCCGGCACGGGGGTGTTCCTATAATAGGAGTTTGCCCGTTCTTCGCCTCCCATGGACTGCGGGCTGGAGGCACGAAAGTCATGAGCAAGAAAAAGTCCAGCTACCGCCCCAACCCGCTGCCGCACTCGGAGGAAGCAGTCGGTATGCCGTTGATCGCGGTGTGCGGGCGGCCGAACGTGGGCAAGTCCACGCTCTTTAACCGGCTTACGGGGACCAGGCGGGCGATCGTCGGGGATGAACCGGGGATCACGCGGGACCGCATCTACGGCGAGGTGCACTGGGCCGGGCGCGTCGCGCGCGTGGTGGATACCGGCGGCATCGTGCCGGACGACGAGGCACTGATCCCGAGCGAGATCTTCCGGCAGGCGCGAACCGCGTTTGAGGAGGCGTCGGCGATCGTGATGGTGGTGGACGGCCGCACGGAGCTGGCCGCGCCCGACATGGACCTGGCGCAGCTGCTGCGGCGGCTGAACAAACCGGTGTTTCTGGCGGTGAACAAGGTGGACTCGGCCCAGATGGAAGCGGCGGCACAGAACTTCCGGCGGCTGGGGCTGACGGAGCTGGTCGCAATTTCGGCGGAGCACGGGCATGGGGTGGGGGATCTGCTGGAGGAGGTGTTCGCGGTACTGCCGGTGGTGCCGGAGCCGGAAACCGATCCCGAAAGCGGGCAGGGAGCCGAAGAGCTGGAGGAAGCGGAGGACGAAATCACGCGCCATCGGACGCACGGCGAGTTCGAGCAGCGCGAAACGCGCGTCGCCATCATCGGGCGGCCGAACGTGGGCAAGTCCACGCTCCTGAACGCGCTCACCGGGACGGCGCGGGCGATCGTTTCGCCGGTCGCGGGGACGACGCGGGACGCGGTGGACGAGGTTCTGGAGTACAACGGCAAGCAGCTGCGCATCATCGATACGGCGGGCATCCGGCGCAAGGGTAAGACCAACCTGATGGCGGAGAAGCTCTCGGTCGTGATGGCGCGGCGGCACCTGGAGGCGGCCGATGTGTCGCTCTTGCTGATCGACGCGGTGGAAGGCGTAACGGCCTCGGACGCGACCATCGGCGGCTACGCGCACGAGAGCGGGCGGTCGGTGGTGGTGGTGGTGAACAAGTGGGACCTCTTGACGACCGCGCGCACCGACGGCAAGCCGCACGCGGACCGCAAGCTGTATGAAGAGCAGGTGCGCGACTCGCTGAAGTACCTGGACTACGCCCCGGTGGTGTTCATCTCCGCCTCCGAGGGCAAGGGCGTGCAGCGGGTGCTGGAGGCAGTGGAGCGCGTGGCGGCGGAGCGGCGCAAGCGGGTGTCGACCGGGCAGATGAACCGGTTTCTCGAAAAGGTCGACTTTGAGCGGGCGACTGTGCCGATGAACAAGCGGGTGCGGATTTTCTACATGACCCAGGCGGCAGTGGCACCGCCCACCTTTGTCCTGTTCACCAACCGGGATGTGGAGCTGCACTTTTCGTATCAGCGCTTTCTGACCAACCAGATCCGGGAGGCGTTCGGGTTCGAGGGCTCGCCGATCTGGTTCAAGGTCAAATCGCGGAATGCGGAGAAGGAAGCATGAGCGATTTGGAACAGGCTTTGACGGATGAGCAGGCCGCGCAGGCGATCGCACGGGCGCTGGCGGACCCGCAGCGTTGGAGGATCCTGAAGGAGCTCGCCACGCGCCAACTGGCGAGCGAGGGCGGCATGGCCCCTTGCGCGCTGCTGCGGGAGGTGGTGGATGTGGGGGCGGCGACCCTTTCGCACCACATGCGGGAGCTCCGCGAGGCGGGGCTGGTGGAGGAGCGGCGCGAGGGCCGCACGGTGCGCTACCGTCTGCGCGCCGAGGTCGTCGAGGCCTTTCTGGGCGTGTTGACGCGCGACCTGCTGGGGCGCGGCGAGGCTCGGCCCCAGCCGGCGAACAGCTGAACTTCCTGCATCGCGGCCCGGGCGCGAACCATCTTCCGATCGGGCGGCATAGAAGCCTCCGGAGGGAAGATGGCAAGGCTGACCGGCAAAGTGGCGGTGGTGACGGGCGCGTCGAAGGGCATCGGCGCGGGAATCGCAAAGGCCTTCGCAGCGGCAGAGGCGTCGGTGGTGGTGAACTACGCGTCGGACAAGGCCGGCGCGGATCGAACCGTTGCAGCTATCACGGGCTCCGGCGGCAAGGCCGCGGCGGTACAGGGAGACGTCAGCAGGGCGGCGGACGTGAAGCGGCTGTTCGAGGAGACCGAAAAAACCTTCGGCCCCGCGGACGTGCTCGTAAACAATGCGGCGGTGTACGAGATCGGCCCGCTCGAGGCCATCTCCGAGGAGAGCTTCCACCGGCAGTTCGACATCAACGTGCTGGGCGTCCTCCTGGCGACGCAGGCCGCGGTGAAGCAGTTCGGCGAGCGCGGCGGCAACGTCCTCAACATCGGCTCGATCGCGTCGGCCGGGCAGGCGCCGGGGATGGTCGTTTACGCGGCGACCAAAGGCGCGCTCGAAACGATCACGCTCCAACTGGCGAAAGAGCTCGCGGCCAAGCGCATTCGGGTCAACTGCATCAGTCCCGGCTACGTCGCGACGGAAGGCATGGGTTTTCTCGCCGGCACAAAGATCGAAGCGGGGCTCATCGGCGCGATTCCGCTGGGGCGCGCGGGCGCGCCGGACGACATCGCCGATGTGGCGGCCTTTCTCGCCTCCGACGAGGCCAGGTGGATTACCGGCGAAATCCTGCGCGTGAGCGGCGGGCAGAAGGCCTGAGCGGTCCTTCCCAGCGGTAAGCGCGGCGCGCCTGCTTCCACGCAGAGCATCGCCCCGCTGCAACACTTCACAACTCGTTCAAGGAGAAAAGCATGGCGAAACTCACAGGCAAGGTTGCGGTTGTAACGGGCGCGTCCAAGGGCATCGGCGCTGGCATCGCGAAGGCGTTCGGGGCCGAGGGCGCCTCCGTGGTGGTCAACTACGCGGGCGATAAGGCCGGCGCCGACAAGACTGTCGCGGCGATTGTGGGCGCGGGCGGTAAGGCGATTGCCGTGCAGGCAAGCGTGGACAAACGCGCCGACATCGAACGCTTGTTCGCGGAGACGGAAAAAGCGTTCGGGCCGGCGGATGTGCTGGTGAACAACGCCGGCGTGTTTAACTTCATGCCGCTCGATGCGATCACGGAAGAAGAGTTCCACCGCCAGTTCAACGTCAACGTGTTGGGGCTGCTGCTCGCTTCGCAAGCGGCGGCGCGTCATTTCGGCGAGCGGGGCGGAGCGATCATCAATATCGGCTCCAACATTACCAGCGTGCAGCTACCGACCTCGACCGTCTACGCGGGCACCAAGGGCGCGCTCGAAGTAATGACGGGAGTGCTGGCCAACGAGCTGGCTCCCCGGAAGATCCGCGTCAACGCCCTCAACCCCGGCTACACCGACACGGAAGGCGTCGCCAGCTTCCAGGTGGGTCCGGAGACCGACTTCGGCAAGCAGATGATCGCCGAAACGCCGCTCGGACGCGCGGGAACGCCGAGGGACATCGCACGGGTTGCCTTGTTCCTGGCCTCGGAAGACGCGGAGTGGGTGACGGGGCAAATTATCCAGGCCTCCGGCGGAGCGAGGTAGCGCGGGCGGCCCTGCCGCGACGGGCGGCCTCTATACTGGAGCAGTGGCGGAGCTCCCGAACATTCGTTTCGCAATCGAGGCTGACGTCCCTTCCATTCACGGGTTGATCGTGGAGCTTGCGGTCTACGAGCGCGAGCCGGAGGCGGTCGCGATCACCGAGGCCGACCTGCTGCGCGACGGATGGGGGACGCACCCGCGCTTTACCTGCCTTGTAGCCGAAGAAACCGAAAAAGTCTGCGGGTTCGCGCTGTACCACCCGATCTACAGCACGTGGCAGGGCCGGTCGATGTACCTGGAAGACCTGTACGTGCAGCCCGCGCATCGCGGGCGGGGTCTCGGGACGGCGCTGCTGGCCCGGGTGGCTGCCGAGGCCGAGCGGGCAGGCTGCGCGCGCCTGGACTGGAGCGTGCTGACGTGGAACGAGCCGGCGATCCGGGTGTACGAGCGGATCGGGGCGTTCCGGATGGAGGAGTGGCGGCGCATGCGGCTCTCCG
>CAXTTW010000073.1:0-8761 GCA_964247255.1 uncultured Acidobacteriaceae bacterium | reverse complement strand
GCGCAAAGCACGGATGCCACCGCGCCCGCCGCTCCGGCTGCCCCCGCCGCTCCGCAGGCCGCTCCCAAAGCTCCTCCGGTTTCGCGTATCGATATCTTCACCGGCTACTCCTACTACGCGCCCAAGGCGACCGTGACCACCAACAGCCTCGTCACCGGCCAACCGTTCCCGGTCAACTACGGGTCGGTCGACACCGGCGCGATTGGCTCGGTGGCGTATTTCTTCAATAAGTATGTCGGCGGCGTGGCGGAGTACGCGAACCACTCCCTCGGCAAGAACGACGGCTTTCAGAATCTCGCGGCCGGCCTTATCGGGCGCTACCCGACCGACCTCGGCGTCACGCCTTTCGTTCATGGCATGGCGGGCGCGGCCCGTGTCGGCGGTCCCAACGCGGAACCGGATACCTTCCATACTTACACCTGGGGGCCCCTGGTCAAGGTGGGCGGTGGGCTCGACTACGACACGCCGTTGTTCAACCACAAGCTCGGCATTCGTCTGTTCCAGGCCGACTTCGTTTACACCCACGCCAACTTCGGCCCGCAAGCAGGCTCCGGCGGGCGCGCCAACATCAACGCGCCCGAGCTGAGCTCCGGCCTGTTGTACAAGCTCGGCAACATCACCCCGCCGCCGCCGGTCACCCTGGCCTGCACGGTCAATCCCACCTCGGTGTTCCCGGGCGACCCGGTCACCGTCACCGGTACCGCCGCCAACCTGAACCCGAAGAAGCCCGCGACCTACACCTGGAACGGCCAGGGCCTGACGGTCAAGGGTGACAACTCCAACGCGACCGTTGACACGGCCAGCCTGCAGCCTGGCACCTACACCGTCAACGGCCACGTGACCGAGGGCGCGAAAGCCGGACAGTCGGCGGACTGCGCTCCCACTTTCACCGTCAAGCAGTTCGAGCCGCCGACGATCTCCTGCTCCGCCAACCCGACCTCGGTCGACCCGGGCGGCAGCTCGACGATTACTTCCATGGGCGTGAGCCCGCAAAATCGGCCGCTGACCTACAGCTACTCGGCGACGGCGGGCCAGATCTCCGGCACCTCCAATACCGCGACGCTGTCGACCGCCGGCGCTCCTTCGGGCGCGATCACGGTAACCTGCAACGTGGCTGACGATAAGGGCCAGACCGCGACGACGACCACCACCGTCACCGTCAACACCCCGCCCGCCCCCGCGCCCAAGGTCCAGACGCTTTGCGTGCTGAACTTCGATCGCGACACCAAGCGTCCGGCGCGCGTGGACAACGAAGCCAAGGCCTGCCTCGACGACGTCGCGCTGAACCTCCAGCGTTCAGCCGATGCGACAGCGACCCTGGTCGGCAACGCAGGCGAACAGCAGGCAGCCCCCGCCAAGACCCGCAAGGGTAAGAAGGCAGCCGCCGCGATGACGCCCGAGAAGCTCGCCGCGCAGCGTGCCGTCAATGCGAAGGACTACCTGGTGAAGGAGAAGGGGGTCGACGCCTCGCGCATCTCGGTCCGTACCGGATCGAAGGGTGCCAATGAGGTCGACGATTACCTGGTCCCCTCCGGTGCCAACTTCGACTCGGAGATTCAGGGAACTACCGCCGTGGACGAGTCCTCCGTCCAGGCGCAGTCCCGGACCGCTCCGGTCGCCAAGCACCACCGCCGCAAGAAGTAAGCCGGTAACGAGGGGCAGCCCATCGCCCCTCGTTACTTAGAAAGAACGGGCCGGCCAGATTTCTGGGTCGGCCCTTCTTTTTGCCCTGAATAAAAATGCGAAACTGCCGATAAGCAATCTACATCGTCCAAACAACGCGCTCCGGGGACCCCGGACGCTGAAACGATCGAAACGACTGAAATGACACACAAGCGCCTCCGTTTTTCCGCCGCGCTCCTTTTCTCGCTTGCCGCCTCCGCCATCGCGCAAAACCCAGCCGCGACCTCGGCCATTTGGAGCTCCCTCGGTCCTGATGGAGGCGATGCGCGCGCTTTCGCCGGCGACCCGAAGGATCCGCGCCACCTCTATTTGGGCACCACCAGCTCCTGGGTTTACGAGACCACCGATGCCGGCGGTCACTGGCACCGCCTGGCGAAGCTTGGCACGGGCGACGATTTCATCGTCGACAACATCTTCGTCGACTCGAGCGATCCTAGGACTCTGGTCATCGGCGTATGGAAGGTCGACGAGCGCGGCGGCGGCATCTACGTCTCCCACGATGCCGGCAAGAACTGGGCACCGGCGGCGGACATGGACGGCCAAAGCGTACGCGCCCTCGCGCAAGCGCCCTCAAACCCCAAGGTTTACGTGGCGGGGACAGTCTCCGGCATTTACCGCTCGAACGACGGCGGCCAGCACTGGGGCAAGATCAGCCCGCCCGAGTCGAAGGAACTGCACGAGGTCGAGTCGATCGCCATCGACCCGGTGGACACGAACACGATCTACGCGGGCACCTGGCACCTGCCCTGGAAAACCACCGACGGCGGGCAGCACTGGTCCAATATGAAGGACGGCATCATCGATGACTCAGACGTCTTCTCGATCATCATTGACCCGCACACCCCGTCCACGGTCTACGCCAGCGCCTGCTCTGGTATTTATAAAAGTGACAACGCCGGGACCATGTTCCACAAGGTCCAGGGTATTCCCGCAACCGCCCGGCGCACGCGTGTGCTGATGCAGGACCCGCGCGACCCGAGCGCCGTATACGCCGGCACCACCGAAGGCTTGTACAAGACCACCAATGCGGGCGCGAACTGGTCACGCCTAACCGGGCCGGATGTGATCGTCAACGACGTCTTCGTCGACCCGACCAATAACGGGAACGTGCTGCTCGCGACCGACCGCAGCGGCGTGCTGACCAGCGCGGACGCTGCAAAGACGTTCGCGAGCGCCAACACGGGCTTTTCGCAGCGCCTGGTGCAAACCTTGCTCGTCGATGCGAAGCAGCCGCAAACCTTGTACGCGGGTGTGCTCAACGACAAGATCTATGGCGGGGTGTTTGTCAGCACCGACGACGGCGCGACCTGGAAGCAGCAGGCGGAGGGCCTGGCCGGCCGTGATGTCTTCACCCTCGCCCAGAGCTCGGACGGCGGCATCTACGCTGGAACCAACAACGGCCTCGCTAAATTGGCGAATGGACAATGGCAGGCTACGGGCGACGTCGTTATGCGGTCCAGCCGCAAGCTCGTTATGGGCAAGGGCAAGCGTCGCGCGACGAAAATGGTGGAATCGGCGAAAAAGATAGGCGCGATCCAGGGCCGCGTGAATAGCCTCGATCTCGCGGGCGCTTCCTGGTACGTGGCCACCGCGAAGGGCGTGTACCGCTCGACGGACAATGGCGCGGGCTGGGAGCTGACCACGCTGCCTCCCGCCGACTACCGCTTCGTGGCCGCTTCCGCGTCCCGTTCAGTCGCAGCCGGGCGCACCAGCCTCAACCTGTCCGAGGACAACGGCGCGCAGTGGAAAGCGATCGCGCTGCCTACCGGCTTTTCCGGCATCAACGCCCTCACCGTCTCCGACGACGGGGCGGTCTGGATCGGCGGGCGCGAAGGCGTTTTCTACACGAAAGACGCGGGCACGAGCTGGCAGCAAATCAAGAACCTGCCCTTGGGCGAGATCGGCGGACTAGACTTCGACCCTGCCCTCAAGCGTGTTCTTGTCTCCTCGCGCACCTCGACCACGATTTTCGGCGTCGATGCTTCCGAAAGTGCCTGGAAATACTGGCAGGCGGGCTGGCGCGTCCACCAGGTGCTCCAGCAGGGCGGGCGGCTTGTCGCGGCCTCGCTGTACGACGGAGTTGTCTTCGAACCCAAGCCCGAGCAGGCCGCAGCCGCGCCGGGCACACGGTAACTTGCCCTCGCTCCGGCCCTACCGGGAAGCCGACCTGCCCGCGCTCCATGCGCTCGACCAGGTCTGCTTCTCGCCGGAGATCGCCTACAGCCGGGCCGAGCTGCGGGCTTTTCTCAACCACCCCAGCAGCTTCACCGCCGTCGCGTGCGAGGGCGCCGCGGACCCCCTCGGGTTCGCGATCGTCCGCCCACGGCGCATGCGCCTTGGCCCGGAGCTTCACCTGCTCACTATCGACGTCGCCCCGACGGCGCGCCGGCAGGGAATCGGCAGACTGCTCATGGAGTGGTCTATTCAACAGGGCCGGCAGCTCGGTTCCTCCGCGATCACACTCGAAGTCGCAATCGACAACACCGCCGCGCAGGGTTTCTACGCGGCCTATGGCTTCAGCTCGGAAGCTGTCATTCCCGGCTACTACAACGGCGTGCTCGACGCATTTTCCATGCGCCTCCTCCTCGCCTCGGCACAATCCAAAGAGTTCTTCTAAAGCCTTCTAATCAAGGCGGTAACGACACACGGCGCATCTTGTTAGCAGCGGCACTTCCAAGACAATCCTCGCCGCAACCCCGGATTGCAAGTAGATTCCAGCAGTGGCGGCTTCGACATCACTGGGAGTCGACTCTTTACGGGAGCTTGCCGAACGCGTGGAGCTGCTGGAAGGGATCGATGGGCTCCGCGAAAAAGCGCGACGCGGTCGTCCCGGAAGCCGATTACCGTGGTGTACCGCTGCCAAGATAAGAAGCGATTCATACATTGAGCGTTCAAACGCTGCGAAAAGCAAGATCATGGAACTACAATTGCAGCCGACCTAAACCTACAAGGACTCGCTGAGTGCGGTCATTGCCGAAGCCAAAAAATCTTGTTTCAAGGATGGCCAGAAGATACGGCCGAAGAAGCTCTCGCGGCATTTCGAGAAAGTTTTCGTTAAAAAGGTTATGGAAGATGCTCCAATGAAAAGCTCAGCCCAAGAGGAGTTCCTACAGTAGGTAGAGGAAAGCGCATAGCGGCTTTACAGTGCAACTCCTGTATCCGTCACCTATGACCTTCGTCCCGATGGCATCGGGACCGGGCAGCTCTCGCATGGAGCTCGAGGGATTGCGCTCTTGCTTCTCTACTTAACCGTCGATGCAGACAATGCCCCTCTTACCATTGATCAACCCGAGGAGAATCTAGACCCTCAATCGGTTCTGACCGACCGTGTTGATCGTTCTCGTGAGGCGCGCGCACGTGGTCGAATCATCATCGTGATCCCCAACTTAAACTGGTTGTGAACACGGGAGGATCAGGTGACTGTTGCTCACGGCGGAAGCCACAAGGCTGGCGAGCTTCCGATCATTGAATGCCGGAGCGGAAGTCTCGAAGATCTGAGATCCGCGATCATGTTTGTACCCTCGCATCGCAGGCGTTCGTGCTCGCCCGCAACCAGGGTGCCGGCATGGCTGCCGGGGAGCTTGTGAGAGCCTCCCATTACATAAGTAATGTAGCGTTTTTCTGGATTCGGCTCATAATTGACCCGTGCCGCGACGTGCGAAATCTCTGGTCATGGTCGTCCTGTGCGCCGCGTTACTGGCGGCGTTCGCCGGGGCGCATTTTCAGTCGCAGCACTGGCTCTTTTTTGGGGGATACCTCCTTGCTGTGCTGCTCAGCTCGGGCATGAAAGTCTGCCTGCTGGGGAGCGACAGTACCATGTCCGCCAACTTTCCGATCCTTCTTCTCGCGGTTGTGCAGCTTTCCCCTCTGCAAGTGATGGGTTTGGCGGCGATTTCGGTATTTGCGCAGTGCAAATTTCGCGTCCAGAAGCTTTTTTCCCTCGTGCAGATCGGCTTCAATATCGCCAACGCCGTGAATGCAGTGGCCGCCTGCTCCTTCACCTATGCCGGGCTTACCCATCTGCACCTCGCGGCAGCCCCAGCCCTGGCCTCGGGAGCCATCGCCTACTTCTTCGTGACCACAGTACCCACTGCCCTTATCATCGCCTGGACCAGCGAGAAGGCGGCATTGCCTCTGTGGCGCGGCAACTTCGCCTGGTTCCTGCCGTTTTATCTGGTGGGGGCAGCCCTGGCAATGCTCGCCTTTTTTCTCGGTACCCACTACGGCCTGGCTACCGCGCTGCTGGAGCTGCCCGCGGCCTATACCATCTACCGGGCCTACAACGCGCAGATAGACCGCATACGCGACCGCGAGCAGCATCAAGCCGAAATGGAAGCGCTGCATGTGCGCACCATCGAGAGCCTCGCGATGGCCATTGAAGCCAAGGATCACGACACGCACGACCACCTGTTGCGCGTGCGCGTGTATGTAACGGAGTTGGGCAATGCGCTCCAGCTGAGCGAGGCTGAGATGCGCGCCGTGAAGACGGCTGCGCTGCTGCACGACATCGGCAAGCTTGCCGTACCGGAACGCATTCTCAATAAACCGGGCAAGCTGACCCCGGAAGAGTTTGAGGTGATGAAGATTCACCCGGTCGTGGGCGCGGACATTCTCGAGCGAGTACGGTTCCCATACCCGGTTGTGCCGATCGTCCGCGCCCATCATGAGTGGTGGAACGGCATGGGGTATCCGGACGGCCTGAGCGGCGAGGCGATTCCGATCGGAGCGCGCATCCTGACCGCCGTCGACAGCTTCGACGCAATGGCATCGGACCGCTCCTACCGGCGGGCGATGCCCTTGCCCGAAGCGATGGCCGTGATCCGGAAGTTGTCCGGCACGCAGTTCGATCCCCGGGTAGTCGATGCGCTGGAGCAGCGCTATGTCGGCCTAGAGGAGCAGGCCCGGCGGGAAGGCGAAAAGCTGGTGCGCCTCAATACGGACGTCTATGTTTCCCGCGGTGCGGCGCCTGGAGCCGGCTTTGAACAGGCTGGCGGCGAGGCTGGCGGGCCTGTTCCTGCCGTGCAGCGATCGTCCGGCAAGGGACGGAACTCACCGGAGACTCTCCAATCGTTCTTTCTCGTTGCCGCTGTGGCGGAGCGGATGCAAGCTCTGCTGAGGAAGACCGAGTCGGTCCATTACGAACTGGATCTCGAGGAAACGCTTGCCGTTCTGGCTTCAGGATTGGCCTCCCTGATCCCATGTTTTTGCGTGCTGTTCTATCTCAAAGAGGGGAACGAGCTATCTCCGCGAGGCCTGGGAGGGCATACCGGTTTCTTCTCTCCAGCCAAGATCCCGCTGGGGGAAGGCATTTCCGGGTGGGTGGCCAAGCATGAACAAAGCATCGTGAACGGCAATGCAACCGTGGAAGCCAATTACATTCCTCGGCGCAAGCCCGAGGACGACCTCCACTCCGCCCTTTCCTTGCCCCTGCGCGATCTCGACGGCGTCGTCTTTGGAGTTCTTTCGCTCTATGCAGGTCCGGCGAACGCATTCTCGCGGGACCAGCTGCGGGCCCTTGAAGCCGTCGAGACCACGATCATGCAGGCGCTCAAGAACTCTATGCGGTTGCTGCTGCCTCCAAACGCAAGAGTGAGCTTATCGGCGGACGCCTTTGTCTCGATCGAGGCCGCGATCGAGCAGTGCCTCGCCGGCAACGAAGCTTTCGCACTGCTGTTGTGCGGCTTTAAACCGGCAAGCGGTCCTTTGCCCGCCGCACGCTCGCGCAACGGTGTATTCCATCCCCGTGAGTCCGATGCGGACGAGCTGCTGATGCACTGGGGCAGCATGTGGCTCCTTCTGCTTCGGGGCGCCGGCCGCGAGCAAGCCGCCCGGCGGGCAGCCGCGATCCGCGACGCAGCCGATCCCGAGGGCAGGGCAGCGCTGCCCATGGGAGTCGGCATCGCCTGCTTCCCAGGGGACGGGCAGACAGCACAAACCCTAATTGTGCGGGCAGAGCGGCACATGCGTCAGGACAGGAACCGGGGCAACCTGCCCGTGCTCGCCGGTGCGGTTTGAAAAAGCTGGCGGCACGTCTCGGGCGTACTGCGCTGCTCATCGTGCTTGTCGCGATGGGCACTCTGACGCTGGTTCGTTTCGCTCCCGGTTACTTCGCCGATGCGCGCGAGATGGACCCGCAGTATGCCGGAAGCGTTCGGGCCGAAATGGAGGTGCGCCGGTCTTCCGAGAGCTCCGCGCTCGCCATGGCCCGCGCGATCGCGGCAGGGTGGCTGCGGGGGGACTTCGGTATTTCACGGCAGTATCGCGTGCCGGTAGGAGATCTGATCCGGCCGCGTTTGTTGGTGACGGTACGTCTGCTTGGTGAAGCACTCCTCCTTGGCTGGTTTGCCGCGATGGCTGCGGCACTGTTCTTGAGCCTGCCGAGGCAGCGTTCCGGAAAGGTATGGATCGCATTCGGCACAGCGATCCTGCTCGCTGTGCCGATAGGGGCGCTCAGCACTATTTTTCTGCTGACAGACACTGGCGGCCCGGCGCTCGCCATGGGGCTGCTGCTCGCGGCACGCGACTTCAAATTTCTCCACGGTCTGCTGCGTCGTCAGTGGCGTGAACCCTCCCTGCTCTTTGCCCGCGCCCGAGGCATACCCTCGCGTGGGCTGGTCGGTGCGTACGTCTTGCGCCCGCTTAGCGGTCAGTTCGCTTCGATCGCAGGCATGTCCTTTGTGCTGGCGCTCAGCATGGCCGTCCCCGCGGAGGTGCTCTTCAATGTCGCCGGCATCGGCCAACTCGCTTGGACGGCGGCGACCAATCGCGACCTCCCGCTGCTGCTCGCCGTAACCCTGCTCATGGCCGCGGCCGTCGGCGCGGCAGGGCTGCTTGCCGAGCCTCTGCGGGCTGCCGGCTTGGAACTGGAGGATGCCTGATGCGGCGCATTGCGCTGGTTCTGCTTGCCGCGCTGCTCCTCACAGCGTTGTGGGTCGTGATTCGCACGCATACCGGCTACGCGGCGCAGAACAGGGAGCAGCCGAATTCCGAAGCTTCCGCCGCCTATCCGGCCGGTACGGACGGGCTCGGGCGCGACCGCCTGACGCGCGTCAGCGTCGCCGCGCTGCTGGGCCTGACA
>CAXTTW010000072.1:0-8828 GCA_964247255.1 uncultured Acidobacteriaceae bacterium | reverse complement strand
TCTCGTGCCTCTCCGCTTCAGAACCTTGCTCGCGTGGCTAAAACAGCTTTCCTGACATCGTGAAGGGTGTGGGATCTTTCCGTGGCTTTTTCCCGCCGGAAAAGCCACGGTCGCAACAGTTTGCCCTTTAGACTTTCAGGGAAACGGCCCTAGCACCTCACCCGAACACCTTGCCCATCCGGCGAATCTGCGCGCCTACCCCGCGCAGCTTTTCCTCGATGTGCTCGTAGCCGCGGTCCATGTGGTACACGCGGTCCAGGATCGACTCGCCGTCGGCCACCAGCGCGGCGAGCACCAGCGAGGCCGAAGCGCGGAGGTCCGAGCACATCACCGCCGCCGAGGAAAGCGGGGTTCTGCCCGTGATGGTCGCGGCGCGCCCGTCGACCTTGATGTTGGCGCCCATGCGCGCCAGCTCACCCACGTGCATGAACCGGTTCTCGAAGATGTTTTCGGTCACGAGCGAGGTGCCCTCGGCCTGCGTCGCGAGCGCCATGTACTGCGCCTGCATGTCGGTCGGGAAACCGGGATACTCCTGCGTGGAAACGTCGGCGGCCTTGAGACGGCCTTCGGAGCGGACGCGGATCGTATCTTTTCCCGTGATCTCAATACGCGCCCCGCAGTCTTCGAGCTTGCGGATGACCGCGCCCAGGTGCGCCGGGTTGCAGTTGGTCAGCTGGAGGTCGCCGCCGGTGATCGCGCCGGCGATCAAAAAGGTACCGGCCTCGATGCGGTCGGGATTGATGCGATGGCGCACCCCGTGGAGCGCGTCGACGCCCCGGACCCGGATCGTCGGGGTGCCCGCGCCTTCGATTTGCGCGCCCATGCCGGTGAGCATCGCGGCCAGATCCACCACCTCCGGCTCGCAGGCGCAGTTCTCGAATAGCGTTTCGCCCTCGGCCAGCACGGAGGCCATCAGCAGGTCCTCGGTGCCGGTCACGGTGATTTTGTCGAACAGGATTTCCGTCCCGCGCAGGCGTTCGGCCCGCGCCTCGATGTAGCCGTGCTCGTAGGAGATGGTCGCGCCCATCTTTTCGAGGCCCTTAATGTGCAGGTCGATGGGCCGGCCGCCGATCGCGCAGCCCCCGGGCATGGCGACGCGGGCTATCCCTGCTCGGGCCACGAGTGGCCCGAGCACCAAAGACGACGCGCGCATGGTCTTAACGATCTCGTACTTCGCGACGGGGTCGGACAGCACGGCACAGCTGACCGTGGTGCGGTGCTGCGCGCGCCCATAGCCAAGCTCTACCTCCGCGCCCATCGACACGAGCAGCTTGCGCTCGGTCTCGATGTCCTGAACCTGCGGGATGTTCTCGAGCACGACCTCTTCGGCGGTCAGGATGGCGGCGGCCATGCAGGGCAGCGCCGAGTTTTTCGCGCCGCTGATGCGCACCGACCCGAGCAGCGGGTTGCCGCCGCGTATGACGAACTTATCCATCGATTCCTGTTGCTCCTTCGGTCCCAGTCTATCCGGGGTTCGCGCGGCGCAACCATTCGGCGAAGCGCGGGAACAACGGAGTACACTAGGCCGCGATGACGCGCTTCCTTCTCGCTCTCGCCCTTGCCACGCCCGCCCTCGGCCAGGTCGTGCCTTCGGAGGTCACCGGCACCGCCGCCGCGGCACCCGTGGTGCAAAGCCCCGCCGGACAGGTACGCGGCAAGCTGGCGGACACCAAGTCCGGGTCGGCGCGTGCCTTTCTCGGTATTCCGTATGCCGCGTCCCCGATCGGCCCGCTGCGGTGGCGCCCGCCCGCCGCCGCCGCCAAGTGGACCGGCACCCGCGAGGCTACGGCCTTCGGCGCGCGGTGCATGCAGCCGGCACTGTTCGACGACATGATTTTTCGCGACCCCGGCACCAGCGAGGACTGCTTGTCGCTGAACGTGTGGACGCCCGGCTCCGCCGCATCCACGAGCAAGCTGCCCGTCATGGTCTGGATCTACGGAGGCGGCTTCGTGACCGGGTCCACCTCCGAGCCGCGGCAGGATGGTGCGTACTTGGCAACGAAGGGCGTCGTGGTCGTCTCGTTCAACTACCGCGAGGGCATCTTCGGCTTCTTCACGCATCCCGAGCTCATCGCGGAGTCGCCCGCGCACGCGGCAGGGAACTACGGCCTGCTTGATGCGATCGCGGCCTTGCAGTGGGTCAAGGCGAATATCGCCGCGTTCGGCGGCGACCCGGCCAACGTGACCATCTTCGGCGAGAGCGCGGGGTCGATCGCGGTGAGCGCGCTGATGGCTTCGCCGCTCGCGCACGGGCTGTTCGCGCACGCAATCGGCCAAAGCGGCGGGGCATTCGCTGGCGCTCCAAGCTCGCGCATGGCGACCGCGGCGGCGCAGGCAGAGAAAGACGCCGATTTCGCCCGAACGCAGCTCCAGGTGGAAACCCTCGCAGCTTTGCGGGCTATGCCGGCCGATCGGCTGCTCGCGGCAGAGAAGGATGGCCGCGCGTTCCGGCCCGGCGTAGATGGGCTGTTCCTGCCGCAAACCCCGGCGGCCATTTTCGCGGCCGGCAAGCAGAACGACGTCCCTGTACTCGCCGGGTGGAACCGCGACGAGGGCGGCAACGGAAAGGCGACCGACATCACCCCCACCGGCGGGTTCAGCACGGGCGGGACGGCTGCCACCCCGGGCGACCTCGACAGGCTGAAAGCCCTGGCATCGAAGGACTTCGGCGCGCATGCCGCCGACTTCCTCCAGGCCTTCCCGGCGAGCAACAATGCCGAAGCCTTGACAAAGCTGCAGCAGTACGCTTCCGACCGCTTCATCGCGTACAGCACTTGGGCATGGCTGGAGGCGCAGGCAGGTTCGGGGCAGGCCCCGGCGTACCGCTACCGGTTCGACTCCGTCCCGCCGCCCGACCCGGCCCGGCCCGGCCGCTACGGCGTCTTTCACTCGGACGACATCGAGTACGTCTTCGGCAACCTCGACTCGCGCAAGGGGATCGCCTGGCGGCCGGAGGACTACGCGATGAGCGAGCAGATGATGAGCTACTGGACCAACTTCGCCCGTACCGGCGACCCGAACGGCCCCAGACTCCCTAAGTGGCCGGTGTACACACCCGCTTCCGGGGCGAAGGTCCTGTATCTCAACGAGCCTAAGTCGAACGCGGAGAAGGATGACCTGCGGGACCAGTTTTTGTTTCTGCAGTCGGCTTGGACCCGGTGAAGTCACCCAAGAAGAGAGTCTAGAATTTGGTCAACATTCATAGCAGCTTCATGCGCGACCTGAAAGAGATTTCCAAGCGCAGAAGAATTCTCTCGATGCTCCCAAAGGATGCTCTGGGCCGCGTTTAATATGGCGAGTGAATAACTTCCGGTCCAATAAAACGTGTCGTTAGACCCATCGTAGTCGCGAAAGCGCCCTTTAACTAAAGCCAAGGTTTGCTGTTTATAGTCGGCTGTTAGACAGGCGACAATCAAATCATCATTGCCCGTAGTTAATGACTTAGGAGGATTGAATGGCTTCCATTCAATCTCCTTGTTCACCGTTGCTTTCGTAAGCCGGAGTATCAGTTGAGAGATCTTATTTTCAGTCGGCATTTGTCAGCTCCATTCGCGATCTTTGGCGGTTTGTTTAAGTGACTCGATAAGGCCTTCTGTTTCGTTGTATATGTCCCAGATAACGTCTCTCGAAAGCTGGTTCTGCTTCGTCGACTTTAAAAACAAAACGCGAGAACGCGGGATCCCACAAAGAACCCGCAGCTTCTTAATTATTGCGCGTTGAAGTTGATTTGTTGTGGCCAGTAAAGTGTCTAAGATAGCAAGTAGACGAGCGATAACGGTCGCGCATCGCGCGATAGGTCAGCACTCTCTTTGTAGTTGCTCAGCAAAGCGAAGCTGATGACTTTTAGGTCTTTCGAAAGTTGGGGAAGGCGAGCTCTGGACAGAAATGCTTTGCGCAACGATCTGACCTGTATCCATACAACAACTGTGATGATCAAACCGATCAACGATGCGACATCGGCAAGAATATCCAGCCATTCCAGAGCCACTCTCATGCTTCTTTTGCACTCCTCAGCCAGTTTACAGCTGGCCCAACATAATGACCCATGCATGTATAAACTTGGTTCGTTCACTTCCAACTTACCCCCGGCCGCGCCGCCGCCCACATCTCCGCCCCGATCCGGTCGTACAGCCCATTCCGGTCCTCGCCGGTCTTGTAGAGATCGAAGTGCGTCCGGCCCGGGATGTACGTGAAGTGCGCCCCAGCTCCCAGCTTGGCCAGCCGCGCCTCGAACAGGCGGGCCGCGCCGTCGAGATAGAAGGTGTCCGCCGTCCCCACGAACAGGTGGATGCGTCCCGTCAACAGCGGGCCGTTTTGCGCCCAATGGGCCTCGGTCAGGGAGGCCAGGTCGTAGTGGTCGTGCCAATAAGTGACTACCGAAGGGTTTACCACTCCGGTTACACGATCGAACATGGGCTCCGGTGCGCCGTCGGCACCCTTGGGTGAAAACACCCACTCGAAGGAAGCATCCTGCCCGCCGTAGCTGCCCAGCACCTGTTCGACGCGGGAAACCTGTTCATAGGTCGCAATGACCTTGCCCTTGTCACGCACCAGCGGGATCGCGGCACCATCCGGCTTGCGATAAACGTTCGCATGCGGCGCGTACAGATCGGCTCCGGTAAAGTCGTGGAAGTCCGCAGGGTCGGGCGAAGTCGACCATGTACCGCCGAATACCTTCGGATAGTTGACCTCGAGCTGCAACGAAGCCCATCCTCCGCTCGAGTGGCCGGTCACGAACCGGTTCTCCGCGCGACCCCCGGCGTGGTATTTGCCCTCGAGTGCCGGCAGGAACTCCCGCGTCAACGCCTCGCCCCACGGCCCGTTGTTCACTGAATCGGCAAACTCGTGCGTCCCCTGCGGGCAGCTCTCGTCGAGCATGACCCAAACCATTGGCGGCATCTTGCGCTCGTCCATGCGCTTGCGCAGGTCCAGCCCCTCCACGAGCGCGTACTGCAAATCGCCGCCGAACCCATGCGTCCAGTACGCGACCGGGTACGGCTGCGGGGCTTTCGCGTCATAGCCGGGCGGCAGAATGACCCACGCACGCACCGACACGGGCCGCCCCCAGAACCGGGTCAGCGCCGGGCTCTTTATTGAGAACGCCTCAGCCACGCCAGGCTTGCCGGTGAGCTTTGCCGCAGAAGCGTGGCGCGGGTCGACCGCGGAATGGTGATCGAGCGTAAGCGTGCCGCCGACCGGCACAACCGCGCTTTCCCAGTCCTCCGGGCCGCGCCCGCCGTAGTTGTAGGAGTGATCCACATCGAGCACCGCCTGCATCTCCCAGCTCCCGGACGGAGCTTCCCGGAAGGGGTGCGGGTAGGCAAGCGTGTCCGCGTCGAACTCGACCGAGGCGCCGGGCCGGAGATCGTGGACCTCCTGGGCGGCGATCCAGACGGCCTCAGGACGGAACTCGTCGGCATTGACAGTTTTGTCCCCGTGCCCCTGCTTCATAAACAGGAGCAGCCGCCCGCTCACCGGCCCCGGCAGGGACGCGGCGGCAGTGACGCGGAAGAGCCCCGGCGCGGTTTGCGCGTGAGCGTGCTGGAGGGCGACTGAAAGGAGGAGAATCGCGAGCGGGGCCTTCATCCCTGAGAGGGTAGCACCGGCGAAAACCCCCGGTAGGCCCAGAGCAGCACCAGCCCGGCCCGCCAGGTCCAGGCCGCGGTGCGCACCCAGTTAGTCGCGACCAGCTTGCCGATGACTGCGGCGGAGTAGCCGGAGTGCAGCTGGTTGTGCAGGGGCACCTGTACGAGGCCGGTCGAGGCCCAGATGAGGCCGACCAGCGCCGCGCCCAGCCAGGCCGACTCTGGGCTGACCCATGCCGGCCGCAGCGACGGGACCACGAAGGCCAGGGCGGAAGCAAGTTCGAGCAGCATGAGTGGCGCGACCACCCAAGTGGTCCGGTTCGCGTGCGCGGCTTCGTAAGCGGGGAAGTGCTCCGGTCCCACCATGGCGAACAACGGGTAGTGCACCAGCTGCACAAACCAGATCAGGCCGGTCATGGCGAGGGTGCTCGCGAGCTGGACGAGGAAGAGGCGCATGGGGGAGGCGAAGGGGAAGGGTGGAGGGTAAAGGGTGGAGTGTGGCGGTTGGCAGAGGGCACTTCGGCAGAGGAGAGGGTCGGACCCGAATGCCGAGCTCAGATTGCTTCATCCTTCACCCTCTACCCTTGACCCTCCCCCTACAAATCCAGCGTCGAGTCCTCGATCGCGCGGCGCACGTTGCCGTCGGAGCGGCCCAGGCGGCGGACGGCTTCCTGCTTGTCGACCCCGGCCTTCAGCATTACCAGCGCGATCGGCACGCTCCGCCCCGCGCTCTTGATGACGGAAACCGCTTCGTCGCGCGAAACCGCGCAGGCCCGCTTCAGAATCGAGATACCGCGCTCCACCAGCTTCGAGTTCTGCATGTGAACGTGGACCATCAGGTTCTCGTACACGTAGCCGAGCCGGGTCATCGCGCCGGTCGGGATCATGTTGGTGATCATCTTCTGGGCGGGGGCGGCCTTCATGCGGGTCGAGCCGGAAACCACCTCCGGACCCACGTCCGCGACGATGACGATGTCCGCCGCGTTCGCGATCGGGGTTCCGTGATTGCAGGTGATGCAGGCGGTGCGCGCGCCCTGTGTGCGCGCGTAGGCTACCGCGGCGACCACGTACGGGGTGCGCCCGCTGGCCGACAGGCCGATGACGACGTCCTTGCGCGAGGGCCTCCGCCGGGCGATATCGCGCTGGCCTAGCTCCTCGGAGTCCTCGTTGACCTCGACCGGGGAGGCGAGCGCCTTGGGGCCGCCGGCCATGATGTATTGAATCGAGTGCGGGTCGTTCGAAAAGTAAGGCGGGCACTCGCAGGAGTCAAGCGCGGCAATGCGCCCGGAGGAGCCGGCACCGATATAGATGAGGCGGCCGCCCTCGCGCAGGCTGCGCGCGACAGCATCGATGACCTGTGCGATCTCCGGCAATGCTTTTCTGACCGCGGAGGCGACTTTCGCGTCCTCCTGGTTGATGATTCTCGCTATCTCCAGCGCGGATTTTGTGTCAAAGCCTTGAGACGCATCGTTCGAGCTTTCCGTCGTCAGTTGATGGAAAGCATATTCACCGCTGCTTTCGTGCGTTTCGAGGTGGGATGGGGTAATCGTGGCCATGGATTTCTCTTCGCCTTCCTGCCCGCAAATTGTATGCCTTTGGAGCAACGCTTGACTGCTAGTGAAGCCGCCCATCTCCCTTCCGCATCCCGTTTTGGAACACTTCCACAACCGTGTCATGAAACTTGGGCCGCAGCAGGCGGATGGCCTCGTTGCGCCGGGTGGGAAACGACCGGTTGGTGAGCAGTACGATGCTCAAGTCGGCTTCGGGGTCGATCCAAAGCGAGGTCCCGGTGAAGCCGAGATGCCCGAAAGACCGTGTGCTCAGGCGCGATCCTGACGACGAAGGGCTGCCGCTGGGGGTGTCCCACCCGAGCGCCCGCGACGAACCTGGAGGCCCCGCGCGCCGGGTAAACCGCGCCACAGTGTCCGCCGCAACGAGCGGAGACCCGCGCCCGCGCAGGGGCGCCAGCATGGCTTCCGCATAGTGAAGCAAGTCCGCGGCCGGCGCGAACAGCCCCGCGTGCCCGCACACCCCGCCCATGGCGCGGCAGTTTTCGTCGTGCACCACGCCTTGGGGAGCACCCTCTTCGGCTGGAGGGGTGCCGTCGCGCTCGCCGGGCGGTACCTCGAAGCGCGTGCGCGCCATCCCGAGCGGGGCGAAGACTGCGCGCCCGCAAAAGCTGTCCATAGGCTCCCCGGCCAGCACTTCCAGCGCGGCGCCCAGCAGGATGAAGCCGGGGTCCGAGTAGCGCGACTCAGTGCCGGGCTCGTAGGCGAGAGGCAGCGCGAGCGCCGACCGCAGCAGCTCCTCCCGGCCCTGGCATCGCTCGTACAGCGGCACATACGCGGGCAGCCCTGAGGCATGGGCCAGCAGCAGACGAAGCGTGACCGCCTCGCCGCCCCCGAACTCCGGCAGAAGGCGCATGAGCGGCCATTCCAGGTCGAGCGCGCCTCGCTCGAACAGCAGCATGGCCATCGCGGTCGTCGCGGCGACCTTGGACACGCTTGCCAGGTCAAAGGCCGTCGAGGGTGTCACCGGCGGGCTCGCCGGGTCATAGGTGAAGCGGCCCACGCCTCCGAGCGCGAGCACCGCGCCGCCGTGCGCGACGGCGAAGGCCGCGCCGGGGAACGTACCGGCCGCGACTGCCTCGCGCAGCAGGGCCTCGACGGGTTCGGCCTGGAAATGCACACATCGAAGATGCGGAAGGCCGGACGCGCGACTCCCTTTGGGAAATCTTGCCCCCATAGCCAGTACAGGCGAAAATAGAGCTGCGAGATGAACCCGTGCAGCGGGTCTACGTGGTCGGGCGAGGCATTCGGGATGAAGATGCGCGGTTTGAAGCAATTGGCGGCGCTGGCGTGTGTCTCGGCGGCGGGACTGGGCCAGGCTCCGCCTGCGACGCTGACAGTGCCCGCCGGAACCAAGGTTCTGCTCGCGCTGCGCTCCGGCGTCAACACGCGGTCAGCCCAGCCGGGCGACGGCGTCTACCTGGCTTCGACATTTCCGGTCACGGTGGGCAACCGCGTCGCGATCCCCGCCGGGGTGTACGTGCAGGGCGTTATCGACCGCGTGGAGCGCGCCGGGCGCATCAAGGGCCGGGCTCAGGTGTCCATGCACTTCACCACCATGATCTTCGGCAATGGCACGGTGGTCGAGATACCGGGCACGCTGAACGACCTGCCCGGCGCGACCGACGCCAAGGTGAAAAAGGGCGGGGAAGGGCAGATCGAGCAGGGCGGGTCC
>CAXTTW010000071.1:0-8881 GCA_964247255.1 uncultured Acidobacteriaceae bacterium | reverse complement strand
ACGTACTTCGGCCCGACCTGGCAACCGCCGGCGAGCAGGAGAGGGGCAAAAGCAAGTGCTTTCTTCATCAAAGCGCGGCTTCCGTGGGCCGGGTGGGGTGGAACACATCGCGCTTGCGCTCCCCCGAGAAGCGGAAGCGCAGGCGGTCGAGATAGAGGTAGATCACCGGCGTGGTGTACAGCGTCAACGCCTGCGAAACAAGCAAGCCTCCGACGATCGAGATGCCGAGGGGACGGCGCAGCTCGGAGCCCGTGCCCGTTCCGAAGGCCAGGGGCAGCGCCCCGAACAGGGCCGCTGCGGTGGTCATCATGATAGGACGGAAGCGCAGCATGCAGGCCTCGAAGATGGCGTCCGAGGTGCTCATGCCGTGCTCGCGCTCGGCCATCAGCGCGAAGTCGATCATCATGATCGCGTTCTTCTTCACGATGCCGATCAAGAGGACGATGCCGATGATGGCGATTACGCTCAGGTCGGTGTTGGTGAGCTCGAGCGCGATCAGCGCGCCCACCGAGGCTGAAGGCAGCGTGGAGATGATGGTGATGGGGTGGACCAAACTTTCGTAAAGGATCCCGAGCACGATGTAGATGGCCAGGATGGCGGCGACGATCAGGTACTTCTCCGTTTTCAGCGACTCCTGGAAGGCCTGGAGGGTGCCCGAGGAGGAACCGCGCACGGTTGCCGGGGTGCCCAGCCGCTCGGCCATGCGCTCGATCGCGGCCTCGGCGGTCGAGAGCGACTGGCCCGGCGCGAGATTGAACGAGATGGTCGTCGAGGGAAACAGGCCGGTGTGGTTCAGGGTCAGCGTCTGCGTGTTGATCTGGGTCCGCGAGAAGGAGTTGAGCGGCACCGGCCCGGCGCTCCCGGGGGCGCGCAGGTACAGCGTCTTGAGCCCCTCGGGCGACTGCCAGTACTTCGGGGCGACCTCCAGGATGACGTAATACTGGTTGAGCTGCGTGCGGATCAGCGAGACCTCCGACTGCCCGAATGCGGCGTACAGGCTTTGGTCGATGGTTTGCGGCGTCAACCCGAGCCGGGCGGCGGTGGTGCGGTCGTAATTGACGAACGCGGAAAGCCCGCCCTGCTCCGCGTCGGAGTTCACGTCGGCCAGCTCCGGCAACGCTTTCATGTTCTTGAGCAGCAGCGGGCTCCAGTAGTTGAGCAGACCGATTGAGTCGGCGACGATGGTGTACTGGTAAAGCGCGTTGCCGCCGCGCCCGCCGATACGAATGTCCTGGTTGGCCTGGAGGAAGACCGAGGCGATGGGCTTGTTGGCGAACTTGGGCCGGAGCCGCGCGATGACCTGGTTCGCGGGCTCCTGCCGGGTGCCGGGTCCCTTGCCGAGCGGCTTGAGCGCGACATAGATAAAACCGCCGTTCGTGTTGCCGCCGCCTCCGGTAAAGGCGATCGAATTCGCGACCGCCGGGTCGGCCTTGATGATCTTCGCGATCTGCGAAACCGAGTTGTTCATCAGGTTGAACGAAGCGTCATACGGCCCCTGCAAGCCGCCCGAGATGGACCCGGTGTCCTGCTCCGGAAAGAAGCCTTTGGGCACGCGCACGAACAAAAGAACGTTCATCGCAAGAGTTAGCAGCAGGACCACCAGCGTGATGCCGGGGTTGAACAGCACCCAGGTGAGCGAACCCCGGTAGATGCGCAGGATGAAGTCGAAGCCGTGCTCGGAAGCCCGGTACAGCCAGTTGTGCCGCTCCTCTTTCGGGCTGTGCTTGAGCAGGTACGCGCACATGGTCGGGGTGGTGGTGAGCGAGACCACCATGGAGATGAGGATGGCGGTGGACAGTGTCACCGCGAACTCCCGGAACAGCCGCCCGACGATGCCGCCCATCAGCAGGATCGGGATGAACACGGCGATCAGCGAGATGGAGATGGTGAGAACGGTGTAGCCGATCTCCGCCGCGCCCTTGAGCGCGGCTTCGCGCGGGGGCAGCCCCTGCTCGATGAAGCGGGAAATGTTCTCCATGACCACGATCGCGTCGTCGACCACGAAGCCGGTCGCGATGGTCAGCGCCATCAGGGACAGGTTGTCGAGCGAGTAGCCGAACAGGTACATCACAGCGAAGGTGCCGATGAGCGAGACCGGGACGGCGACCGTGGGGATGAGCGTGGCGCGTGGGCTGCGCAGGAAGACGAAGACCACGCCGATGACCAGGATGACCGAGAAAACCAGCGTCTCCTCGACGTTGCGCTCCGAGGCCCGGATGGTCGTGGTGCGGTCGAGCACGATGGTCGCGTCGATACCCTGCGGGATCGCCGAGAGCAGCGCGGGGAGCGCGTCGCGGATGCGCTGGTTAGTCTCGATGATGTTGGCGCCGGGCTGCCGCGTGATGATGACCGGGATGGAGCCCACGCCGTTGAGGTAGCCCGCGGCGCGGACGTTTTGGGTCGCGTCCTGGACATCCGCCACGTCCTGAAGACGGATCGCCGAGCCGTTGTGGTAGCCGATGATGAGCGGGCGATACTGCTCGGCGCGGGAGATTTGCCCGTTGGTGACAATGTCCACCTTGGTGTCACCATCCTGAAGCGAGCCGCGGGGGACATCGGTATTCTGCGCGGAAAGCGTGGACTGGATGTTTGACAGCGTCAGGCCGTACTGCTCCAGCTGCATCGGGTTCGCCTCGACCCGGACCGAGGGCAGCGCGCCGCCACCGACGTTGACGAGCCCCACCCCTTCAAGCTGCGAGAGCCTCTGATGGAGGATTGTGGAGGCCAGATCGTAGAGCTTGGAGCGCTCGTACTTCTTCGATGTGAGCGCAATGATCATGATCGGCGCGTCCGCCGGGTTCACCTTGCGATAGGTGGGGTTGCCGGGCAGGTTCGCGGGCAGGTAGGTGCGGGCCGCGTTGATGGCCGCCTCCACATCGCGGGCCGCGCCGTTGATGTCGCGGTTCAGGTCGAACTGAAGCGTGATGTTGACCGACCCGAGCGAGGAGGCTGAAGTCATCTCCGTGACCGAGGCGATATGCGAGAACTGCCGCTCTAAAGGGGTCGCGATCGACGAGGCCATGATCTCGGCGCTCGCGCCGGGTAGCCCGGCGTTGACCTGGATGGTTGGAAAGTCCACCTGCGGCAAGGGGGCGACCGGCAGCACGGTGTAGCCCACGATGCCGGCGAGCGCGATCGCGATGGTCAGCAGCGTGGTCGCGACCGGGCGGTCGATAAAGGGACGCGAAAGGCTCATACGCGGCTTGCTACCTGCGAGTCGGCCGGGGCCGCGACAGGCTCATTGCCGGTAGGAGGCAGATTGGGGCGACGCCCTAGGCGCTTGCCCAGATTGTCGAAGAAGATGTAAATCACCGGCGTGGTGTACAGCGTCAACACCTGCGAGAGCAGCAGCCCGCCCACCATCGCGATGCCCAGCGGGCGGCGGATCTCCGACCCCAGCCCCTGCCCGAGCGCCAGCGGCAGCCCGCCCAGCAGGGCGGCCATAGTGGTCATGTTGATCGGCCGAATGGGCAGCAGGCTCGCCTCGTAGATGGCGTCAGTCGAGCTCTTGACGTGGACCCGCTCGGCCTCGAGCGCGAAGTCCACGATCATGATGCCGTTCTTCTTCACGATGCCGATGAGCAGGATGATGCCGATGATGGCCACCACCGAAAGCGACTGCCCGAACAGCATCAGCGAGAGCAGCGCGCCCACCCCCGCGGAGGGCAGCGTCGAGAGAATGGTGATGGGGTGGATAAAGCTCTCATACAGCACGCCGAGAACGATGTACACCACCACCAGCGCGGCCAGGATGAGGTAGCCCTCGTTCGCGAGCGAGTTGCGGAACGAAGCTGCGGTGCCCTGGAGGTCGGCCTGGATGCTCGCCGGGAAGTGCATCTCCTGGACGACCCCGTCGACCTCCTCGATGGCATTGCCGAGCGCGGCGTTCGGCCCCAGGTTGAACGAGATCGTCACCGCCGGGAACTGGCCCTGGTGCTCGATCGAGAGCGCCTCGCTGGTGTTCCGGATAGTGGCGAACGCGCTGAGCGGGATCTGCTTCTGCGAGGCCGCGGGGGTGCTCACCGAGGCGTTCGCGGCCGTGGTGGCGGTCGTGCCCGTGCCGCCGTTGGCGAGCGCGGATGTGGGCGCGGTGAGTACCCCGGCCGAGGGTGTATAGAGCACGCCGGTGGTGGTCGCCGCGGACCCCGCCGAGGACGAACTGGACGAGGAAAACGACTGCGCCGCCCCCGCCCCGGAAGCCCCCGCCGAGGCGTTCGCCTGGAGGTAGATGTCGCCCAGGTTGCGAGGCATCCGGCGGAACGCGGGGTCCGTCTCGAGGATCACGTGGTACTGGTTCAGCTGCGTGTACAGGGTCGAAATCTGCCGCTGGCCGAACGCGTCGTAGAGCGTGTTGTCGACCGTGGTGGGCGCGATGCCCAGCCGCGAGGCGGTGACGCGGTCGATGTCGATCTGCGCGGCCAGCCCGCCGGTCTGCTGGTCGGTCGCGACGTCCTCCAAATCCGGCAGCTGCTTCAAGCGCTCGACGAAGCGGTTCACGGCCGTATTCAGCTCCGTCTGGCTGGGGCTTTCGAGCGTGAACTGGTACTGGGTCCGCGTAATCCGGTCGTCGACTGAGATGTTCTGCACCGGCTGCATGAAGAGCTGGACGCCCTCGACCTTCGCGAGCGGCCCCTGCAAGCGGCGGATCACGTCCGCGGCGCTGATATGCCGCTCGGCCAGCGGCTTGAGATTGATCGCGAACCGCCCGGAGTTGAGCGTGGTGTTCGCGCCGTCGGCCCCGATGAACGAGCTGAGGCTTTGGACCGCCGGGTCGCGCAGGATCACCGCCGCAAGCGCTTTTTGCCGGTCGGCCATCGCCTGGAACGAAACCGTCTGCCCCGCCTGCGAGATGCCCTGGATCACGCCCGTGTCCTGCACCGGGAAGAAACCCTTGGGAATGACGTAATAGAGGTACACCGTAAGCACGAGCGTACCCACAGCGACCAGCAGGGTAACTGTCTGAAACCGCAGGACGAAGCGCAGCGTTCGCCCGTAGAACGCGATCATGGTCTCGAACACGCGCTCGGAAGCGCGGTACAGCCGGCCCTGCTGGGCGCGCGGATTGTGCCGCAGAATCTTCGCGCACATCATCGGCGTGAGCGTCAGCGAGACGACGGCGGAAAGGATGATGGTGACCGCTAGGGTGACCGCGAACTCGCGGAAGAGCCGCCCGACCACATCGCCCATGAACAAGAGCGGGATGAGCACCGCGATGAGCGAAACGGTGAGCGAGAGGATCGTGAAGCCGATCTGCCCGGCGCCCTTGAGCGCGGCCTGCAAAGGTGTGTCGCCCTCCTCCAGGTAGCGCGAGATGTTCTCGATCATCACGATCGCATCGTCGACCACGAAGCCGGTCGAAATAGTCAGCGCCATCAGGGATAGATTGTCGAGCGAGTAGCCCAGCGCGTACATCGCCCCGAAGGTCCCGACCAGCGAAAGCGGCACCGCCACGGACGGGATGATGGTCGCGGCGAGCGAGCGGAGGAACAGAAAGATGACCATGACCACGAGAAAGATCGTGAGCATGAGCTCGAACTCGACGTCGTCGACCGAGGCCTGGATGCTGGTGGTCAGGTCGGTGAGCGTCGTCACGCGGAGCGAGGCCGGCAGCGTCGCCTGGAGCTGCGGCATGAGCGCCTTGATGCTCTTGACGACCGCGATGGTGTTAGCGCCGGACTGGCGCTGGATGTTCAGCACCACCGCCGGGGTCAGGTTCATCCACGCGGCCTGGTTCGCGTTCTCGACCCCGTCCACCACGTTGCCGATGTCATGGACGAACACCGGGGCGCCATTGCGGTAAGCCACGACGACGTTCTTGTAATCGCCGCTGGTGTTGAGCTGGTCGTTCGCGTCGATCTGCCAGTCTTTCGTTTCGCCGTCGAAGGAGCCCTTGGCGGAGTTGACGCTGGTCTGGGTCAGCGCGGTCCGTACGTCCTCGAGGTTGATCCCGAAGGAGGCCAGCTGGGTGGGGTTGACCTGGATGCGCACCGCCGGCTTTTGCCCGCCGGAGATGGACACCAGGCCGACGCCGCTCAGTTGCGAGATTTTCGGCGCCATGCGCGTGTCGATCAGGTCCTCCACCTGCGAGAGAGGCAGGGTGCTGGAGGTGATCGCCATGGTCAGCACGGGCGCGTCGGCGGGGTTGGTCTTCGAGTAGGTCGGCGGGACCGGCAGGTCCGACGGCAGAAAGCTCTGCGAAGCGTTGATCGCCGACTGCACCTCCTGCTCGGCCACGTCGATGTCGAGGGTGAGCGAGAACTGCAGGACCACGACGGAGACCCCTCCAGCTGTCGTCGAGGTCATTTGGCTCAAGCCTTGCAACTGGCCGAACTGCCGTTCCAAGGGCGCGGTCACGGTGGTCGACATGACGTCCGGCGCGGCCCCGGGATAGAACGTCTGCACCTGGATGGTCGGGTAGTCCACCTGCGGCAGCGCGGAGATGGGCAGCTGCGTGTACGCGACCAGCCCGGCGAGAAGGATCGCGATCATGAACAGCGAGGTCGCGACCGGGCGCAGGATAAACGGGCGCGAGATGCTCATGGGGTGCCGCTTTCCTCGTCGGAAGGCCCGATGTGCTGCTGCACCACGCGCACCTTGCTCTTGTCCTGCAGCTTCTCGAACGAGCTGTTGGCCAGCATGTCGCCCGCCTGCAAGCCGGTCACGGCGGAGTTCACGGGGTCCGCCGCGACGACGGTGATGTTGGTGATGGCCGCGGTTCCGTTGCGCAGCAGGTACACGTAGGCCTGGTTGCCGTTGCGCTGGATGGCGGAGTTGGGAATCAGTACCTGGTTGTGCAGCGTGTCCACCAGCAACTCGGTGTTGACGAACTGATTTGGGAACAGCGTGAACGGTGTGTTCGGGAACCGTGCCCGCAGCTTCAGGGTGCCGGTCGTCGTATCGATCTGGTTATCCGTCGTCATCAGCCGGCCGGTCGCGAGCAGGTGCTGCTGCGCCCGGTCGAACGCCTCCACCTGCAGCGGCCCCTTGCGCATCGCGCGCTGCACCTGGGGAATCGCGTCCTGCGGAATGGTGAAGACCACCGTGATGGGCTGCACCTCGGCCACCACGACCAGCGCCGCCGTGCCGTTGCCCTGGACGATGTTGCCGGGATCCACCAGCCGCAGGCCCACCCGGCCCGAAATAGGCGCGACGATGTGGCAGAACCCGACGTTGACCTGGTCGGCCTCGACCGTGCCCTCGTCCGCGCGGACCAGGCCCTCATCCTGCTCGACGAGCTTGGTCTGGTCGTCGAGCAGCTGCTTGGCGATCGCGTTGCGCGCCCAGGCGGCCTGGTAGCGGTCCAGGTCGATGCGCGCCTGCGCGAGCACGCCGCGGTCGCGCGCCAGCGTGCCCTGCGCCGTGTGCAGCGCGGCCAGGTACGGGGCGGGGTTGATGTCGAGCAGCGCGTCGCCCTTGCGGACCGTCTGGCCCTCGGCGTAGTGCACCGCGAGGATCTGCCCGGTGACCTGGCTGGTGATCGACGCGGTGTAGGTGGGGGTCACCGTGCCGATCGCGAGCAGCTTGATGGCGATATCGCCGGTGTGCGCGGAGGCCGCGTTCAGTGTGACTGGCCCTTGGTTGCGGTGGCGGGCCTGCGCCGCGCCGTTCGCGGCGACGGGCTTGTGGCGCAGGATCAAGAAGAACGCCAGCGCGAAGACCGCCAGCAGGACGAACCAGACCCAGCGGCGCCGCTTGGGCCCCCTCTGCGCGTACTCCGGTTGCGCCCCGCCGCGGTCGGCTAGGGCAGGGCGGCCGGACTGGAGCTGGGACGCGGGTGGCTTTTGTTCCATGCTGGCGGGCTCAGGCTCCTGTTTCGCGGCTGGGGCTATGCCCCTCATCCTAATCCAGGGTGGGCAAGCTCTGTCTTCCGTTATGTACGAGGCAAGCGGGCCGAAGGTTGCACGGCAAGCAACCCGGCAGGCGGCAGGGGTCTCCCAACCAATACCATGGCCACTTCCTTCGCACCCAGACCCGTCTTCCTCACGACGATCCCCGGCATCGATCCCGGCCCGCTCGACCCGACGGTACCGGGCGGCGAGCCCGACTTCGACCCGGATCCCTACCCCGATCCCGATCCCAACCCCGGTCCGCTTGACCCAGGAACGGGCCTGCCCGGCATCGATCCAGGGTTTCCCGCGCCGAGTCCTGGCGGCCCGTCCCCAGTGTTTAACTGATTTTTACGCCCGGCTATTGTTACAATCCTGTGAATGCGAGGCTTCCAAGCCCGCGTTCACAGGATTTCGCCGTTTATGAACGTTTACATTCTTCGCCACGCCAGCGCCGGGACGCGGCGGGCCAACCCCATCCTCGACGTCAAACGCCCACTCGACAAGGAAGGCAAGGGCCAGTGTCTGCTGGTGGGCAGCTACCTCAACGCCCTCCGGGTACAGTTCGACCTCATCGCCTCGAGCCCGCTCAAGCGCGCCATGCAGACCGCCTCGCTGGTCGGTACCGAGCTCGGCTACGACCAGAAAATCCAGCAGACCGACGCGCTCAAACCCGAGGCCTCGACCGCTGCCTTCAATACCTTTGTCAATGAGCTGCACGGGCACGAGAACGTGCTGCTGGTCGGCCACAACCCCAACCTGCCTCTCTTTCTGGCCTCGCTGATCATGAACGGCAGCGCCAACCCCAGCCGGGCCGCCATGCGCCTGCGTAAAGGCGCTATTGCGCGCATCGACCTCCAGCGCCGCCCCGGAATGCTGCACTGGTTGGTGGACCCACGCATCTTGCGCGGCGTATACGGGGCCACCAAGACCGTGCGCAAGCGCGCCCTCAAGACGCCCGGAAAAACGGAAGGCCGCTGATAGTCTGAGTGCTGGGTCGCGGCTGCTCCGCCCCAGGAAGATGCGTTTGCCCACAACTCCCGACGCCCCCAGCC
>CAXTTW010000070.1:5689-8886 GCA_964247255.1 uncultured Acidobacteriaceae bacterium | reverse complement strand
GTGTCGGGTGTGTCCAGCCGCTCGCGGGTCAACAGGGTGCGCAGGCGCTCGCCCAGTTCGCGCTCCGCCGCCGCCAGCATGCGCGCCGGAACCTCTTCCAGGCCGATTTCGAGAAGGAACTCAGGCATGGGCGGGCTCCCTGTTCTCGGGACGCTGTTGCGCGGCATAGGCGCGCGCGACGCCGACCACCAGCGTCCGGATACGCGCCATGACCGCCACCCGTTCGGTCACCGAGATCGCGCCGCGCGCGTCCAGGAGGTTGAATAGGTGAGAGCACTTTAGGGCGAGCTCGTAGGCGGCCAGCACCGGGAGCCGCCGGAGATCGATCCCTGGAGCGCCGTCGAACAGCCGTTCGTGCGCATGCTCGCCCGCAAGCTTCTCCGCGTCGCGGAAGCTCGCCAGCAGCCCTGCGCACTCGGCCTCGTACAGGCGCAGGTGCTCCTGGAGTTTCTCGACCTCGGCCGCCTCGAAGCTGTAGACGGAGAGCTGCAGCTCTTCGCGCAGCCGCAGGTCGCCGTAGGTGTATCCCGGAGCCCAGACGATGTCGTACACCGAGTCCACATCCTGCAGAAACGCCGCGATCCGCTCCAGGCCATAGGTGATCTCGCCTGTGATGGGGTCGAGGTCCATGCCGCCGCACTGCTGGAAGTAGGTGAACTGCGTGATCTCGAGCCCGTCCAGCATCACCTGCCAGCCCACGCCCCAAGCGCCGCCGACCGGCCACTCCCAGTTGTCCTCCTCGAACTTCAAGTCGTGCTCGCGCAAGTCGATGCCGATCGCTTCGAGTGACTGGAGGTAGAGCTCCTGCACGTCGGCCGGCGGCGGCTTCAGGACGACCTGAAACTGCGTGTGCTTGTAAAGCCGATTGGGGTTTTCGCCGTAGCGGCCGTCGGCCGGGCGGCGCGAGGGCTGCGCGTAGGCCAGGCGCACTGGCTTGGGGCCGAGGACGCGCAGAAACGTCTCCGGCGACATGGTGCCCGCGCCGATCTCGACGTCGAACGGCTGCTGGAGCACGCAGCCCTGCGCGGCCCAGAAGGTTTGGAGGCGAAGGAGGAGGTCCTGAAACGTGAGCGGCGCGGGTTTCGGTTGTGCAGGAACAAGCAAATCGAATATCTTTCGCGGTGATGTCTTGGTGAACTCTGAGTTTACCGGAAAGCACCCCAATGCGACGTTTCGATATCGCGCTCCTCCTGCTCGCGCTCCTCACGCTGCCGGTCGCATGCGGGCCCGGAATGGATGCCGCCCTGCCTCCAGCGTCGCCTGATGGTTTGAAAGCGGTCCTCGACCGGGATCTTGCGGAGAGCGTGCGGTCCGGACTGCTTTCCCCGGCGCAGCGTGGCGGGGTCGTCATCGGAGTCGTCCGGGGCGGCAAACGAGTGGTGCTTTCCTACGGCGAGGGACGAGCGGATGCGCTTTACGAGATCGGGTCCATCACGAAAACGTTCACGGGCCTAATCCTGGCGCAGATGGTGGAGCAAAGGCAGGTCCAGCTGGACACGCCGGTGCGAGAACTTCTACCGCCTGGCACTGTCGCGAAGCCTGCGTCCGGGCGCGAATTGACGCTGGTCGACCTGAGCAGCCAGCACTCCGGCTTGCCCCGACTGCCGGGGAACTTCCACCCCGCCGACCCTCAGAACCCCTACGCCGACTACGACGCAAAGCTGCTGTACGCGTTCATGCGTCAGCAAGGGGTCGGGATCGCTGCCGATGCTTCGTTCGTGTACAGCAATCTCGGCGTCGGCCTGCTGGGGCAGGCATTGGCAAATCGCGCGGGCAAGCCTTACCCGCAGCTTTTACGCGATGAGATCTTGGCCCCGCTCGGCATGAATAACACAGCCGTTGCGCTGACGCCCGGCTTGCAGGCTCGTCTGGCGCAGGGCTACGATGCGGAGCACCACCCGGTGCATTCCTGGGAGCTCCAGGCGCTTGCCGGCGCGGGCGGCATCCGCTCCACCGCAGGGGACATGCTGACCTATCTTGCGGCTCAGCTGCATCCGGACCGGCTGCCCGCCGAGGCAGCCTCCGTGTTCGAGGGCAAAACGCTCCCGTCCGCGATCCAGGCTTCTCACGTGCTCCATGGCGAGGCCGGACCCGGCATGCACATTGCCTTGAACTGGTTTCACTATGATAACAGAGCTGGCTTTTGGCACAACGGCGAAACGGGCGGTTTCACCTCCTTTGCCCGGTTCAGCCCGGATGGCGACTACGCGCTGGTGGTGCTGTGCAACACGGCCTCGAACGGGTTCGCCGATGCGCTCGGCATTCATATTGCGCAGCGACTCGAGGGCAAACCTGCCTTGTCCATAAAGGATCAGCGTTAAGGAATCTCCGAACAAGTGCGAGATACCGGGTTCGTCCTAATTCGGAGCTTTCTAAAAGAATCCCCACCTAGCCGCCCAGCCGGATCAGCGCCGTCACCGACTGGAGCCGCTGCTCGCCATGGCGCTCGAGCGCGTGCATCAGGAGGCGGCGCAGGTCTCGGGCGCGGGCGGCGGGCCAGGTCCCATTCGGGTCATCGGCGGCCTGGGCGAGTGGGACCCGGAACAAGCGCTCCGCGAGCGCGCGGGAAGCCGGGGAGAGCACGAGCGAGCCGGGCTTGTGGGCGGGGTTCGCCTGGCACAGCAGGCCGTCGGCATGGGGGTTCCAGCTTGCCGGCTCTTCGGGTTCAAAGGAGCGGCGGCACAGGGTGCAGCGGGTGAGCGGGGGCATCCAGCCCATGAGCCGCACCATCCAGAGCGCGAAGTACGTGACCGGGGCCCACACGCGGCCGATCGTGGTCTGCTCGACGACCTGGAGAAGCAGGCGGAAGGCGGCGTCCTGGGTGATGTCGGCGGACATGCCGTCGGGCAGCATTTCATCGAGGACCTCAGTGTAGAAGGCCAGGGCGGCGGCACGCGGGTAGTCCGTCGGGGTGGAAAGGGGCGAGTGGAGGATTTCGAGCGAGTCGAGCCGGACCAGATCCTGCCGGGGCCGCACGGCGTAGTGGGCCAGCACGTGGGTCATGGGCTCGAGCGCGCCGCCGAAGCGCCTGCGCGACTTGGAAGCGGACTTGGCCACGCCGCGGATCTTGCCCGCGTCGCGCGTGAGCAGGGACACGATCTGGTCGGCCTCGTGGACCGGCCAGGCGCGCAGGACGACGGCCTCGGATAGGAGCTGGGTAGGCACGTTCTAAGGGTAGAGGGTGAAGGGGCCAGGAG